>JABBBT010000037.1:0-14002 GCA_018607365.1 SAR86 cluster bacterium | reverse complement strand
ACCTCAATCAGGATAAAAACATCAGATTTATTTAAAGCAGATGAAATTGCATACAAGGCAGCAAAATCAATAGATTCAATATCAATGCCTTATTACTCATCATCTTGGAAACAGACTCACGGAACATTATTTGAAGCCATTCAATTTGAAAAATTATTAATAAGTTTAATGTTATTTTTAATTGTGGGGGTGGCATCCATCTTGGTTTTATCAACAATTATCATGACTGTAAAATCTAAAGAAAGAGAAATAGGCATACTTAAAACTATTGGAGCTTCTGATACCCAGCTTATCTTAATTTTCTTTTATCAAGGCCTTATGGTAAGCCTTATTGGAATTTTTATTGGAATTTTATTCGGCATATTAATAACTTTAAATATCAATAACCTTATACTTTGGCTTGAACAAGTCCTCCAAAGAAATTTATTAGAAGCGTATTTTATTAATTATTTTCCATATTTTATTGATATTAATCAGATTTTATTAATTTGTTTTTTATCATTTTTATTTAGTATATTCTCCTCATTAATACCTGCTTTAAGTGTTACTAAACTTAATCCTATAGAGATTCTTAGACATGAATAATCTTAAGTCAGTAGATCTCTCAAAGTCTTATACTACTAACGAAGAAAGTATCGATGTATTACACAATATTAATTTAACTATTAATCTCCATGATCAAATTGCAATATCAGGAAATTCTGGTTCTGGAAAATCTACCTTATTACATCTTCTTGCTGCACTCGACACTCCAACTTCTGGAAAAATTTGTATTGATGATGTTGATATTTCATCTTTTACTAAAAATGAGCTGAGCAAGCATAGGCTAGAAAATTTTGGTTTTGTGTATCAATTTCATCATTTAATGGAAGATTTAACAGTTATAGAAAATATTTTAATACCTGGTCAGCTAGCAAATACTAATCCTAGTCTTAATGATGATGCACATGAGCTTGCGGAACTAATTGGTCTGTCGCATAGATTAAATCATTTGCCTTGGAAGCTTTCTGGTGGTGAAAAGCAAAGAGTGGCAATAGCACGTGCATTAATAAATAAACCTAAAATTATTTTTCTTGATGAGCCAACTGGAAATTTAGATGATAAAAATGCACAAATTATTCAAGATTTACTTTTTGATATATCAAACAAGCATGGTGTTGCTTTAGTTGCAGCTACTCATGATAATAACTTTATTAAAAACTTTAAAACTATCTATAAAATAGAAGATAAAACAATAAGTGAGATTTAAATGACAGATTTTATTTTAGCCGGCGGCCCATTTATGTGGCCATTATTGGCATGTAGTGTCTTGATAATTACTATTTCAGTTGAAAGGCTTTGGTTTCTTCAAGAAAGGTTAGTTACACCAAATGGATTAACCAATCAAATAGTTAATCTTTTTAATAAAAACCTTATTAATAATAAACAAAGTAATGAAATTGCTGAGTTGTCATCTCTTGGCTTCCTTTTAGTCTCTGTTATTCAATATAAAGATCTTCCAAGACAGAATCTTGAATCTAAGATTGAGGAAAAGGCTATTGAAGTTAAGTTTCTTCTTGAAAGAAATCTAAATATGCTTGGTACTATTGCAACAATAAGTCCTTTGCTAGGTTTGTTAGGTACTGTTGTTGGAATGATTACAGCTTTTACAGGCCTTACAGAGACTTCTGGGGCAAATCCTGATCTTCTTGCTCAAGGTATATCCCAGGCGCTTATAACAACTGCTTTTGGTTTATTTATAGCTGTTCCTGGTTTGGTGCTTCATAAATACTTTGAACATAAAGTCTCTTTTTTATTAATAAGTTTACAAGTTGAAGTCTCAAGGTTTATTGACGTTATAAATAAATGAAATTTTTAAATACTGAAAAATCATCTTTTTCTGTTGAGATTACCCCTCTTATTGATATAGTTTTTTTGCTTGTTATTTTTTTTGTAGTTACATCTAAAGTTGGAGATTCTCAGTTTTTATCATTAGATTTACCTGAATCAGAATCCTTTCAATCAATACCAAATCAATCATTTAATGAAATAAGTATTATTAGTGATGGCAGTGTTTATATTAATGATCAGCTCATAAATATTAATAATACAGAAGAATTGCAGAATGCTATTTTTTTACTTAATAATACGAATGAGTCAATTATATTAAACGCTGATGCGACAGCTATTCATGCTTGGGTTATCAAAATAATGGATATTCTTGGTAAAAATGGGTTTAATGAAGTTCAAATTAGAACAATAGAAAAATGAAAACTGGAAGTTTAAGAAGAATCCTTGGTTATACCTTTAGATATAAATGGTCTTTTCTTATAAGTGTTGTAGGTTTTATTATGTTTGCAGCAGCAGACATAGCAGCAGTTGATTGGATTAGACGTATTATTAAATTTATCAATGCTGAAGACGAAAGTCTTCATACATTATTGGCATTGTCTTTAATTTTTATAGCTATGGGCAGAGGAATAGGATTTTTTATTGGAAATTATTTTATGTCTAGAGTTGGTTTTGGAATAGTTCATGACTTGAGAGCAGAACTTTTTCAAAAACTTCATGATCTTCCTAAATCTTATTTTGATTCTAATCAGTCTGGTCAACTTATTAACAGAATCACTTTTACAACTACACAGGTTTCAGGTGCTGCGTCGAATGCAGTTAAAACATTTGTAAGAGAGGGTTTTCTTCTCATAGGTCTTTTTGCTTATCTAACTTTTTTAAATTTTAAACTTACACTTTTATTAATTGGAACAGCTCCTTTAATAGCAATTATTGTTTATATAGCTGGCAAAAGGTTAAAAAAACTAGCGACTAAAATACAAACAGCTATGGGTGATGTTACTCATATAGCATCTGAAGCAGTGGATGGACATGTTGAGATTAAAAGTTTTAACGCACAAGATTATGAAAATAGTCGATTTTTAGTAGCCAATGCATCTAACAAAAATCAAAACCTTAAGCTTGAGGCTACAGGTAATATGGCTACTCCAATTATCCAAGTACTAGTGTCTGTATCTTTATCACTAGTTGCATACTTTGCTCTAGGTTCTCAGTTAGGGATAAGTCTTGATGCAGAAACCTTTGTAGCTTTTTTTACTGCAGCAGGGCTTATGGCAAAACCAATAAGGCAGCTTTCTAACATTAATATTATTATTCAAAAGGGTCTTGCAGCTGCAAATGAAATTTTTGATCAATTGGACCAGGAAAATGAAAATAATGAAGGTAGTATTGAGGATAAAATTTCAGGAGATATAGTATTTAAAGATGTAGATTTTGCTTACGACACCGGCGGTCAGATACTCAAAAACATATCTTTTTCAATATCAGAGAATGAAACAGTAGCTATAGTTGGAAAATCTGGTTCTGGTAAATCAACAATCGCCAATCTCATTCCTAGATTCTACAATCACACATCTGGTGATATTTTAATTGATGGTATTTCTGTTAATGCCTATTCGTTAGACCATTTAAGATCTTCTATATCTATAGTGAATCAATCACCATCATTATTTAATGATTCTATAGCTAAGAATATAGCCTATGGAGATGATGATATTGACATAGTTAAACTTAAAGAGTCTGCGCTATTAGCAGGTTGTAGTGATTTTATAGAGAATCTGCCTGAAGGATATGATTCTGAAATAGGAGACGATGGTGTTCTTCTTTCTGGTGGGCAGAGACAGAGACTGGCAATAGCTAGAGCTTTCTACAAAGACTCACCAATTATTATTTTAGATGAAGCTACTTCTTCATTAGATACTGAATCAGAGTTGATTGTCCAAGAGGCTTTAGAGAAACTAATTACAAATAGAACGACTATAGTAATAGCACACAGGCTATCAACTATTGAAAACGCAAATAAGATTATCGTTCTAGATGACGGGTCTATATCTGAGTTTGGTACTCATGATGAATTAATTGAATCAGATGGGATTTATAGATCTTTATATAAAAATAAATTTGAAGATAGTCCGTCTACCAAAAAAACCATCACCAAATCTAAATCATTATATGTTCCAAGATTTGATGATGAGTTTAATTCAAGCTTGGTAGTCGATAGCTGGTACAAAAAAAGCTTGTGGTTATATTTACTCTATCCTTTTGCTTTGGCTGTTTCTTATTTCACTGGAAGAAAAAGAAGAAAGTTTTTAAAAAATTCTCTTAAAAAATATAAATCTGAAGTACCAATAATTATTGTTGGTAATTTAACTATTGGCGGGACTGGTAAAACTCCACTGGTTAAATACATAGCTACTGAGTTAATAAAGTTAGGTTATAAGCCAGGTATAGTAAGTAGAGGTTATGGTGGTAAGTTCAAAGAAACCTTAAAGGTTACAAATGAAACACCTGTTAAACAAACTGGTGATGAAGCTCAAATACTTTCAACACTTAATATTCCCTTTTATATAGATAAAAATAGGGTAAGGGCTCTGAAGACATTGAATGATAATCATAATTGTGACGTCATTATTTCTGATGATGGCCTTCAGCATTACAACATGAACAGAGATATTGAGATTGTAGTAATAGATGGCAAAAGAAGATTTGGTAATAACTTATCCTTTCCAGCTGGTCCATTACGCGAATCTTTAAAGAGGTTGGATTCTGTTGATTTTATTGTAAATAACAGTGGGCCAACAGAAGATGGAGAGCATTTAATGAATGTAAGTCCAGCTAAATTTATACATCTCAAATCAGGTAAATCTTACTCAGTAGAAGACTGGCCTATGCATAAACAAGTTCATGCAGTTGCTGGTCTCGGCAACCCTGGAAGATTTTTTGATCTACTAGCAAGGCTTGGTTTTGATATTACTAGAAATCCATTTCCAGATCATCATAATTTTATATCTGAAGATGTTCATTATCTAGATCATCTTCCTATAATCATGACAGAAAAAGATGCCTCTAAGTGCAAAGACTTTGATAATAATAAGATTTGGTATTTAACTATTGAAGCAGAAGTATCATCTAGGTTCATAGAAGAGCTAGATAGTAAACTAAAAAATCTTTTATAAATGAGTTCTAATTTAACAATTCTTATTCCGTCAAGAATTGGATCAACAAGATTGTCTAATAAGCCGCTTGTTGAAATTCATGGCATGTCTTTGATTCAAAGAGTATTTTTACAAGCCTCAAAGCTAACAGATGATGTTTACATAGCAACAGATTCTTCTCTAATAGAAAATCATGTTAAAAATTTTACTAACAATGTTGTTATGACTTCAGAATCGCATATATCTGGAACAGACAGGGTCTGTGAGGCCGCTAAGATACTTAATTTACCAGATAATAGGTTTATTATAAATTTGCAGGGAGATGAGCCTTTTGTGCCTACCGACCTTCTAGAATTAATCCAAAATGATTTTAATAAAAATACTTGTGATGTTATTACAGCCTCACAGAAGATTACTAATATGAATGATCTTCAAAACCCAAATTGTGTCAAAGTTCATACAACTAACAATTATGCGGATGATTTTCAAAGAATATGTAAAGTTAATGCTGAAAACACATCTCATCATCTTGGCATATATGGATACAGATTATCAACTTTAAATAAGTTAGTTGAATTAACGCCTACGGAGCGTGAGCTTGAACTAAAATTAGAGCAGCTAAGGTTTATGGATAATAATTTCTCTATTTATGTGAGCACTTATAAAGATCATGTTCATGGAGGAATAGATACTCAAGAGGATGTTGATAACGCTATTTCATATCTTAAAAATCAATGATTATTGAAAGCAACCAGCCCATACTAAATTCCTTAAAGCTCTGTTCAATTGCAAAAGAATCTGTTGTTGTTAAAAATACAGATGAGCTTCATGAAATATATAAGCATATAAAAAATAATAATTTAAGATATTTAGTTCTTGGAGAGGGTACTAATATTATCCCTCCGGAGTTCTTTGATGGAATAATAATAAAATCAAATTTTAATTCTATTTCATTTAAATCTCCCAAAATTATTAATGTTGGTTCAGCAGTAAACTGGGATGACTTGGTTCAATTCACCCTTCAAAATAGTATTAAAGGATTTGAAAACCTATCTCTAATACCAGGGTCTGTTGGCGCATCTCCAATTCAAAATATTGGCGCCTATGGAGCGGATGTATCTTCATTGATTGATAGCGTTGAATGTTTTGACCTTAAAAAAAATAAATTAATACATTTAACCAATACTGAATGTGATTTTAGTTATAGGTCATCAGCTCTAAAAAACTCTTCACTATTTATACAATCAATTAATTTTAGAGTAGATGAATCTAGGGTTCTTAATTCTGAATATAAATCTATTAAGGCTTATATGAGCTCTAATGATATAGATGTAAATCAACTTACTTCAGATAGCTTGTCTAAAATAGTTACAGATATAAGAAAATCAGTACTCCCTAATCATAATAAAATATTTAATGCTGGAAGTTTTTTTAAGAATCCAGTTATTAATAAAGACATAATTAACTTTCATGTCCACAAGGAATCTGAATTAGTTATATGGGATATTGATAATAATTTGGTAAAAGTTGGAGCGGCTAGGCTTATTGAATTAATTAAAGATGAAATCCCGCCATCTGAAAATGTTTTCCTTTATCATAAACATGCATTAGTTTTAGTTACAAATGGTAAAGCTAATCAATCTGAAGTTCTTTTATACGCTAAATCAATTCAAGATAAAGTACAAACTACATTCAATATTAAATTAGATATCGAACCAAATATTATTTACTAATTATGTTTATATGGTCATCAATTGCTCACTTTATAGCACTTACAAGTCCAGGACCTGATACAGCAATAATAATCAGACAAGTAACCTTGCATGGGCGTAAATCTGGATTCATTGCCGCTTTAGGAATTGGTTTTGGTATTTCTGTTCATTGTTTTTTAGCGATTAGCGGAATATCCTTATTCATCTTATCTAACGATTTATACAAACTTTTAATAAGTATATTTGGAAGCTCTTATTTAATTTATTTAAGTATCATGATGCTTAAAACATCAAAAAATATAGCTTCTTCTACTTCTGAAGACTATAAACCTCTCAATAGTTTCGCCACAGGGTTTATTACAAATATATTTAATATAAAAGCTTTTATTTTTTTTGTTTCTTTATTTACTATCCTTATCGAAAGCATAGATGGAATCTATTTTTATTTATACCCAATATATTTTTCAATAACCTCATGTTTATGGTTCGTATTAGTCAGCTACATGCTGAGCTTAAAAAATAACAGTTTTAACATACATGAAAATAAGATCATTAAATATATAATGAGCTTATTACTTTGCATTATTGGTTTATCAATCTTTTTCAGATCCGTTTATGAGTATTTCTAAAATTACCAAGAGCCTTGAAAGCTCAAAAGATATTAAATTCCCACCCGTACATTTATGGAATCCTGAGTTGTGTATTGGGCAACTAATATCAATCAACCGAGAGGGTGAATGGTTTTATAATAACTCGTTAATAAAAAATCAAAAATTAGTAAATTTATTTGCTAGTGTTTTAAGAAAAGATGCAGATGGATATTTTCTTGTTACACCAAGTGAAAAGGTCCCAGTTGAGGTAGAAATTGCACCATATATGATTATAGATTTTAAATTCAATGGAAATATCATTGAGCTTATAACAAATCTTAATTATTCATTTGAATTAGATCAGCAGGATTGTATAAGACTTATCGATGCAGAGGGAACATCACTACCATTAATTAAAGTTAGAGATGAGCTAGAAGGTTTTTTTAGCAGAAGTGTTTATTACAGAATCATTGATTTTGCACTTGAGGCTAATCATGTTGAGAATGGTATTCTCTTTTTAGAGAGTAATTCCAATCTTTACCCGGTAGGAAAAATTGCATAAAAAAAGTTATTTAGAATCTAAAAATTGTTTAGTATGTAAAAAAGATTTTTCTTGGCGTAAAAAATGGGAAAGGGACTGGGATAATATTAAGTATTGTAGTGAGAGGTGCAAACGCTCTAAGAACTTAAAGAATCCTCAATCCAGTCGTTAATATACATCTCCAACATATTCAGAGGTATAGATCCTCGTTTTAGAACTTCATAATGAAAATCTTTTATATCAAATTTATCGCCTAATTCAGTTTCAGCTTTAGTTCTTAATTCTAGAATTTTTAATTGACCAATTTTATAAGCTAAAGCTTGTCCTGGCCATGCTATATATCTATCTACTTCATTTTCAATATCAAGTTGAGATTTTGCTGTATTTTCAAGAAATAAATTTATAGCATCATCTCTAGACCAATCTTTATAATGCATACCTGTGTCTACAACAAGTCTAATAGCTCTCCACATATCATAAGTTAGCTGACCAAACTTATCATAAGGGTCATCATACAATCCTATGTATTCTCCTAATTCTTCACTGTAAAGTCCCCAGCCTTCTACAAATGCTGTAAAGCTTAGGTATTTTCTAAAAGTTGGCACATTTTCTAATTCTTGAGCTATAGATATTTGAAAGTGATGTCCTGGTACAGCCTCATGAACAGTTAACACTGGTATTTCATATTTTGGTCTCGATTCAGGCTTATATAAATTAGCATAAAAATATCCAGGTTTACCCTTGGTTGCTGAGCTGTAATAAGCTGTTGTTGTAAAAGGGGCACTTTCATCCGGGATAGGCTTAACCCCATATGGAGCTCTAGGAAAAGTTTTAAATAGTTTTGGTAGAAGAGGGTCTATTGTTTTTGACATTATTAAATAAGCATTAAATAAATCCTCTGGATTATCATAATAAAATCTTGGGCTTGTTCTTAGGTAATTAAGAAAAGAATTAAAATCACCATCCCATTCCAGGCTTTTGATAATTTGTTCCATTTCTAAACGTATTCTTTTAACTTCAGATAAACCTATATTATGAATTTCATCTGGAGTAAGGTTAGTTGTCGTGTGATATTTGGCAAGATCTTCATACCATTCCATACCGTTAGGCACATCACTTATACCTATAGTATTCCTTGATTTAGGTAAGTACTCATCATTTAAAAAATTATAAAGATTTTGATATGCAGGAAGTATGCTTCCTTCTACTACAAGGGTTGCTCTTCGAATAAGATCAGCTTTTTCTTCATCATTGAAGAATTCTTCATTAGCATCTCTAAAAATTTTCATATATGGATTTGTGCTTATATCGGAATTAAGAATTGCTTTTATTTGAGCAATAACTCCACTAGTAACAATTTTTGGTTGAGAGTAACCTAATTCTAATCCTTTCTTATTATTATTTAATGAATTGGCTATGTTGACAGCGTAAGATTCAAGCCTAATTAACCAGTCCTCATAATCTTGTTTTGAAGAATAGATAAGTCTGTCACCTGTTTCGTAATAACTTTGAACTCCACCTCTTTGATTTAGTTGCATGAAGTAGGTTGGGTAATTCATTCTACTAATATCATTCTGCATACCAAGCTCAGCAAGTCTAAAATTTAATTTATTGGATTCATTTAATAGATTAATATCAAAAGACTGTAATTTATTTAGAGCTGATAGTGATTTATCCTTATTTATATTAAATTGCTCGATACTATTTGATGATATCTGCTTGTTATATTTTTTAATGCCTAGCATTGAGGCAAAGACAGGGCTATCTTTCATTCCTTCATCCCATTGGCTATCTAAGAAGTCTTCAAATAATATATTCTGATCTTTAATAGCAACATCTACCACCTTAGGTTCACTATTTTCGATAACAGTATCTATATCTAAACTAACGCATGATGTCAGTAGAAAAATGGAAAATAAGAACAGAAAATTATTATATTTATTCATAATTACATATTTGGATAATTTGGACCTCCGGGTCCTTCAGGGCTAACCCAATTAATATTTTGAGAAGGGTCTTTGATATCACATGTTTTACAATGAACACAATTTTGCGCATTGATTACAAATTTCTTTTCTCCTTCTTTTTCGACAATTTCATATACGCCTGCTGGGCAGTATCTTTGAGCCGGCTCGTCATAAAGTGGCAGGTTAACCATAATGGGTATTGATGAATCTTTTAGTTGCAGATGGCAAGGCTGATCTTCTTCGTGGTTAGTATTCGATAAATATACAGAAGACAACTTATCAAATGAGTAGACTCCATCAGGTTTATCATATTGAATCTTTTTAGCCTCATCTGCTTTAACTAAGCACGCGTGATCAGGTGTTGAATGACTCATAGTAAAAGGTAAATTTCCTCTAAATATTAACTGATCAATTGCATTAAATGCTGCACCGATTAAGGCCCCAAACTTATGAAATATAGGTCCAAAGTTTCTTGATTTATGAAGTTCTGTATATATCCATGATTGATAAACCTTTTCTTCATAAGATATTCCTGAGGTGAGTTCACTATTTAGATTCTCATATATATGCTCTCCAGCAATTATTCCTGATTTCATAGCTGTATGAGAACCTTTAATCTTAGAAAAATTAAGCATCCCAGCATTATCACCAATTAAAAGACCACCCGGAAAATCTAATTTAGGCAATGATTGAAGCCCACCCTTGATAAGTGCTCTTGCACCATATGATAGTCTTTCTGCTCCATTGAGGTATTTACATATTGCCGGATGTTTTTTCCATTTTTGAAATTCATCAAACGGGCTAAGATGTGGATTCTTGTAATCAAGAGGTATGACATAACCAACATAAGCCTCATTATTTTCGCCATGGTAAAAGTAGGATCCAGATGGAGTATCCGTCGGAGTAGGCCAACCATTTGTATGCATAACAAGCCCTGGTTCATAATGCTCGTCCTTGAGTTTCCATACTTCTTTAAAACCTATTCCATAATGTTGAGGGTCTTTGCCATCATCCAGCTCATATTTTTTGATAATTTCCTTTCCAAGATGTCCTCTACAGCCTTCACCCAGAACAGTATATTTAGCTCTAATTTCTATACCTGGTTCATGACCAGGTTTAAGCTCACCTGATGCTGATATTCCCATATCTCCAGTTTGAACTCCAACAACCTTATCATCTTCAAAAATTAGTTTACTAGCAGGAAAACCTGGGAAGATTTCAACTCCTAAATTCTCAGCTTGTTCTGCAAGCCATCTGCAAAGATTACCAAGGCTAATAACATAATTACCATGGTTATTCATTGGAGGCATCACAAATGCCGGAACTGGTATTGCCAACTTGCTAAGTAAAAATAGCAACTTATCTTTTTTAACAGGAACATTAAGTGGCGCATTAAGCTCTTTCCACTTAGGCAGTAATTCATCAAGTGCAGTCGGTTGAAAAACATTTCCTGACAAAATATGAGCTCCTATTTCAGAACCTTTTTCTAACAAACAAATACTATAGTCAGTGCCATTCTCTTTATTGAGTTGAGCAAATTTTATTGCTGTTGATAATCCTGATGGTCCACCACCAACAACTACAACATCATATTCCATAACTTCTCTTTCCATGTGTGCGCCTCATTTAGTTAGTTATTGTAAAATGTAAAAAAGTTACTACAATTATACCGTATATTTAATTATAGCTAACGGTTATAATACAGCGAATTCAAGTTAACAAATTTATATAATAAAAATTATGAAAATACTAGTACCGATTAAAAGAGTAGTTGATTACAACGTCAAAGTTAGACCCATGGCTGATGGCTCAAATGTTGATTTAAATAATGTCAAAATGTCTGTAAATCCATTTTGTGAAATAGCTTTAGAGGAAGCGGTTAGGATTAAAGAGGCTGGAAATGCTGATGAGGTTATTGCAATTTCTATTGGTAAAACTGAATCTCAAGAACAGTTAAGAACAGCTTTAGCACTAGGAGCTGATAGAGCTATTTTAGTAGAAACAGATTCTTTGTTAGAGCCTCTTGCTATATCTAAAGCTTTAGCAAAAATTATTGAACAGGAACAAGCAGATATTATTATTTTGGGTAAACAAGCAATTGATGGTGATAATAATCAAACAGGTCAAATGCTTGGTGCGCTATTAGATTATCCTCAAGCTACAAATGCTTCTGAAGTAAATATTGATGGTTCCTCATTAAATGTGACTAGAGAAATAGATGGCGGTCTTCAAACGTTGAAACTAAAAATGCCTGCTATTGTAACTACTGATTTAAGACTTAATGAGCCTAGGTATGCCTCTTTACCAAATATAATGAAAGCTAAGAAAAAAGAGTTGAATGTTATTCCTCTTAGCGATTTAGGCGTCGATGCAGCTCCAAGAACAGAGTTGCTATCCGTTGAGCTTCCTCCTTCAAGAGAGGCTGGAATTATAGTTGAAACAGTTGAAGAGCTTGTAGATAAACTTAAAAATGAAGCAAAGGTGATTTCATGAGTATTTTAGTAATAGCAGAACACGATAATAACAACCTCAAAGGAGCTACTTTAAATACAGTAGCTGCTGCAGTTAAACTTGAAAAAGAAATAACTTTATTGGTAGCCGGATCTGAATGTAGCTCAGTAGTTTCTGAAGCTCAGTCAGTTGACTCTATTTCTAAAGTAATTTCTGTTGATGACAGCGTATACAAAAACTTCATTGCAGAAGATTTATCAGCTTTAGTACTAACTATTGCAAATGATTATTCATACATAATGGCTCCTGCAACCACATTTGGTAAAAATCTTTTACCAAGAATCTCAGCTAAATTAGATTCACAACAAATATCAGATATTATTAGTATTGAATCGGATGATACTTTTAAAAGACCAATTTATGCTGGAAGTTGTATTGCTACAGTAAAATCAAATGACTCTATTAAAGTCATATCAGTTAGATCTACTGCCTTTGATGCTATAGGGATGTCAAATTCTGATGTTGAGGTAGTCAATATAGATGCTGTTGATAGCTTTGGCCTCAGCGAGTTTGTTTCTGAAGAAATCGCTAAAAGTGATCGCCCTGAGTTAACTGCTGCGGATATTGTTATTTCTGGTGGAAGGGGTATGCAGTCTGGTGATAATTTCCATCTTCTAGACTCAATAGCAGATAAACTTGGAGCAGCTGTGGGCGCATCTCGTGCAGCAGTTGATGCAGGATATGTTCCTAATGATTATCAAGTGGGTCAAACAGGTAAGATTGTTGCACCTGATTTATATATAGCTGTTGGTATTTCAGGAGCTATTCAACATTTAGCAGGAATGAAAGACTCAAAAGTTATTGTTGCAATTAATAAGGATGAGGATGCACCAATTTTTCAAGTCGCAGACTATGGCCTAGTATCTGATTTATTTACAGCACTTCCTGAGTTAGATTCGGCCTTGTAATTAATTTTATATCTAATAAAAAAGGACCATTTTTGGTCCTTTTTTTTTGTAGTTTTGGTGGTAAACTTTTTATATGAAATTATTATATATATTCCTTGTCTCTATCTCTTTAACACTTCCAGCTTCAACAATCATATATTCATCTTCTTATATAGATGTTATTAATTTAGCTGAGATAAAAAATAGCTCTATTGTTGTTGATGGTAATAAAATAACAGCTATAAAAAAAGGCTTTATAAAATTATCAAAAGATGACATTTTAATTGATCTTAGAGGTATGACATTAATGCCTGGCTTTATGGATATGCATGTTCACTTTGGTCAAGAGTATGTTTCAAAAGCTGAACGACCAGTTAAGGTAGAGAGAGAAACCAGTGCCATTTTGGCAACATCTCATGCATTAAAAACACTTAAAGCAGGTTTCACAACTGTGAGGCAGGTTGGCGATAGCGGCATGGTTGCAATATCGCTAAGAGATACAATTAATTCAGGTAAGATTATTGGCCCAAGAATATTTACATCAGGCAAGAGCATTGCTACTACAGGAGGACATGCTGATCATACAAATGGCCTTAGTTCAGATAGTTACACATATCCAACAGCTGAAGATGGTGTTATCAATGGTCCTTATGAAGCATACACAGCAGTAAGACAAAGATATAAAGATGGGGCTGATGGAATTAAATTAACTGTTACAGGTGGTGTTTTAAGTGTTGCTAAATCAGGCGATAACCCACAATTTACAATTGAGGAAGTTAATTCGATTGTAAAAGCTGCAAAAGATTATG
>JABBBT010000018.1 GCA_018607365.1 SAR86 cluster bacterium | reverse complement strand
ATTCCAACACCTGTTATGACTACATTTTTCATTAGAAGCTACTCGGATCGTTAAATAAACCAACTTTTAGTTTTTCTGCATTATAAATTTCTTTATCATCAACGTACATTCTGCCATTGGCAACACCAAGAACAGCACCTCTATTTATAACTCTTTTAATATCAAGTTCATATCTTACGGTGTCAGCTGATGGCAGAACTTGTCCAAAAAATTTAATATTCTCTGCTCCTAAAGCCCTACCTATTCCAGGAAGACCAGACCAAAGCAAGTAAAACCCCAACAATTGCCACATTGCATCAAGACCTAAGCATCCAGGCATGACAGGGTCTTCTTTAAAATGACATTTAAAAAACCATAACTCAGGATTTATTTTTAGATTAGCAACAACTGTACCTTTTTCAAATTCTCCACCAAAGTCATTGATATTAATAATTTCATCAAACATCAACATTTCATCAGAGGGCAATCTACCATCACCATCTTTAGTGAAGAGCTTGCCATTACCGCACTCTATTAATTCTCCTTTTGAATATTTTGCTTGAGGTATAAAAATCATCTAATCCTATTTATTGAACTATCTAATAATTTTAACATTTCTTGCTGTATATCGTTATCTAATTTACCAGCAAGGACCTTACATTTATTTATATATTTTATTGCAAGATTTTCTGTATCGTTTATTCCACCCAGCTTTACAATCAAATTAGATACTTTTGAATGTGAAACTTTTTTATTCCCAAGCATGGTACTTAGAATTTTTTTATCATGAGAGTTTGCGCTTTGATATGCAAAATAAAATGGATAAGTTACTTTTCCCTCTTTAATATCTTGAAATGCAGGTTTGCCAAGGTCATTCTCCTTTCCTAAATAATCTAATAGATCATCCTTTATTTGAAAAACTATCCCAAGATTTTTTGCACACTCAGAGATGCTATTCACGTAACTTTTTTTTGAATTGCATAAAAGGGCACCACACTTTGCTGAAGCTTCAAATAACCTTCCTGTTTTAAAGTAACTTATATCTTCAAGCTTAGATAATGAAATGCCAGTGTTAGCAATAGCATCAAGCTGAATTAATTCACCCTTAGAAATATCATTGGTTGCATTAGATAGCTCTTCTAAAATTTTTGAATTACCTAGCTCAACCATAAGCATAAACGCTTTAGAATAAATATAATCCCCAATCAAAACTCCATGAGCATTTGTCCAAATCTTGTTTACTGATTTTACTCCTCTTCTTGTTGGTGAATCATCTACAACATCATCATGCACAAGTGTTGCGTTGTGTAAAAGTTCAATTATGGCAGCTAGCTTAAGTCTTTTCTTTCCTTGCCTTCTGTCTGCTGAGGAGGCTATAAGGCTTAATCTAGCTCTTAATTGCTTCCCATTCTTTTTAAAAATATAGGCATAAAGATTAGAAATGGTCTTTTCTTTGATAATATTTTTTCTTAAAAGATTATTTACTTCTTTAAGATCTTTATTTATTAAATTTTTATCTGGCATGCTTAAATATTTTTTAAAGCAAAATTATACATAAGTATTGATAAATTCTTCATTAAAGCGTATATTTTGCACCCTTTTAGGATATAAATATGTACGCAGTAATAGAATCAGGTGGAAAACAACATAAAATTGAGAAAGGCATGACTTTGCCTGTTGATTTATTAAAGGATGAACCTGGTTCAAAGATAACTTTTGAGAATGTTTTGCTTTATGTTGATGATAAGAATGTTGAGATTGGTCAACCTTATTTATCTAATGTTAAGGTTACAGCTGAAGTTGTTGATGTTGTTAAATCAGATAAAATTTCTATTCTTCGTTTCAGAAGAAGGAAGCACAGTATGACAAAAACTGGTCATAGAGCTAGGCATTCAAAAGTAGAAATTAAAGATATTAAATTAGAGAGTAAATAATGGCACATAAGAAAGCAGGTGGTTCCAGTAAGAACGGTAGAGATTCCAACGCCAAAAGGCTTGGCGTAAAAAGATACGGCGGACAAGTTGTAAAAGCTGGTGAGATTCTTATTCGTCAAAGAGGAACTAATACTCATCCGGGCATTAATGTAGGAATAGGTAAAGATGATACTTTATTTGCTAAGGCAGCTGGTGTTGTTGAGTTTACTTATAAAGGCCCTAAAAGCAGAAAAACAGCGAACGTTATTACTCAATAACGTTTCTTAAATCATGAATTTCATTGACGAGGCCTTTCTCGAAGTTAGGGCTGGGAATGGTGGTGCCGGCGCATCTAGTTTCCGAAGAGAAAAATATATTCCATTTGGCGGCCCTGATGGCGGAGATGGAGGAAAGGGAGCTGACGTCGTCTTTAGAGTTAATTTAAATAAAAATACACTTATTGATTTTCAAAATAAAAGAGTTTTTATTGCAAAAAATGGCAGACCTGGTTCAGGAAAAAACAAGACAGGTTCTGCAGCTGAAGATCTTGTAATTGACATTCCAAAAGGAACTGTTATTTATGATGATATATCTGGAGATGAGCTACTAGACTGTTGTGATGATAATATTGAGTATGTTCTAGCCAAAGGTGGTGATGGTGGCCAAGGCAATGCCAGATTTAAATCGAGTACAAACCAGGCTCCAAGAAAATTTACATTGGGTTTTGAGGGCGAAGTTCGGTTTATTAGACTCGAACTAAAGTCATTAGCTGATGTTGGTTTGGTTGGATTTCCTAATGCAGGCAAGTCTACCTTCCTTAATAAAGTTTCATCTGCAAAGCCTAAGATAGGAAGTTATCCATTTACAACACTTAGACCTCACCTTGGAACAATAGAGGGATCAGACTCAAGTTTTGTTATTGCCGATATTCCAGGTTTGATCGAGGGTGCTTCAGAAGGAGCGGGCCTTGGTATTAAATTCTTACAACATATTTCAAGAACAGGTTTATTATTAATATTTGTTGACTTGTATTCAACAGACAATCTTGATCCCATAGAGCAAATCAAACTCCTTAAGAATGAGTTAAGTGCATACAAAGATGATTTAACTCAAAAAGTATCATGGATAGTTTGTAATAAAATTGATTTGATAAACAAAGATGATCTTGAAATTCACTCCAGTCACATTCAAGAGGAGTTAGACATAGTAGAAGAAGACATTTTCTTTATATCTGCAGCCACAGGAGAGGGCACACAGAAGCTCCTTCAATCTCTTGAAGAAGTTATATCACAAAGTAAATTAGATTTAACCTAGGGCTTTAACAGCTTTTGAAAGCCTGCTCTTAGTTCTAGCAGCGGCATTTTTATGAATCACTTTCTTTGAAGCAGAAGAGTCTAGGACTTTTTCAGCTTTTGTTAGTGCTTCTTTAGCCTTTACGGAGTCATTCTCATCAATGCTTGCACGAACAGCTTTAACAGCAGTTCTTACCATTGATCTTTGAGCATGTCTGAGCTTATATGTCTCAGCGTTTTGTTTTGCTCTTTTAAGTGATTGTTTTGAGTTAGCCATATTTATATTTCGTTAAAGAGTGCGTAGTTTAATGAGCAAAGCTCATAATGTCCATATTTTTAGCATAAAAAAAAAGGCAGCTTTTAGAGCTGCCTTTTAATTAAATATCTAAATAAATTACTTAGATACTTTTATACCAAGAAATACCATCTGACCTCTAGGATCATGATGTTTTGGATCATAACTAAAGTTAGCTGCGTCATAAACAATTGGTGCTGCTTCATCAGTAGCATTGTTTATTCCTGCAGATAGTTTTACGTCATATCCAGACACTTCCATATCGTAAGAATATCTTAGGTCTAGTGTAGTAAAGCTATCAACATCTTGGCTAAATCCTCTTGAGGTTGCAAGCGCATCAAGTGCTCTTGTTGTCTCATACTCAGAAATCATTCTGATGTAAGCTGCGAAATTATGATCGCCATTAGATAATTTAGCTGATATTACTGATTTAGTTTCAGGCATAGATCTTGCAAAGTTGTCATGGTTGAATAGACCAACAACATCTCTCATTCCACCTGAACCATTTGGAATTTCATAAC
>JABBBT010000052.1 GCA_018607365.1 SAR86 cluster bacterium | reverse complement strand
AGTATAAAAAAGCTAGAGCCCTTCAAACCTCGACTGCAAAAAAAATGGCTAAGGTATATGAAGCCTTAGAGGTAGTTGATGAAAAAGGCGAGCCTGCTCCGGATATGGAGATTGTATTAGAAATACTAACAGCTTTGAGAGATGATCAAGATAATTTGAAAAGTTATGATAGATCAGTCATGTGGAATACATGGGGCTATGTTTATTTCTCAGATGGAAAGTATGATGAAGCAATCCAAGCCTATGAAAAGCTTTTGGCTGAGCCCGAAGTAACAATCCCATTAAGGACGTCAGGCTTACTTACTTTAGCTCAATTAAATTTAGTAAAAGAAAGATACCAAAAAGGTGTTGATCTTATATTGATTTGGATGGATGAGGTCGAAACAGTAACAGCTCAATCGTGGTCACTTCTTGGTCAAGCTTATTTTCAGCTGGGAGATTTTAGAAAATCTAGATCATCTATGGAAACAGCGATCACTATGGCTGAAGAAGAAGGCTATAAACCTAAAGAAAACTGGTACGTTATTGTTGCGGCTTGTATCAATGAGCTAAAAAAAGAAATTGGTGAAAGAAAAGCTCTTCTACTCCAATTAGATATTTATGAAATTCTTGTAAATCTTTATCCAAAAAAACTTTATTTTCTTCAGTTGGGCGGAACATACGGTCAACTTGGCAGAGAAAGAGATTATATGATTACGTTAAAGGCTGCTCATGCCAAAGATCTTCTTGATAAAGAGTCTGAATACTTGGCTCTTGCTCAGCTACTTCTTCTTAATCAAAACCCATATTGGGCTGCCCAAGTGCTAACCTCAGGTCAAAAGAAAATTGTAACAACTACGGAAACTGTTATTGACAAGGTTACTAAAATTGAAACCAAGGTCGATAAGACTGGGCCAGTAGTTAAGAGTAATGAAAAAAACTTAAAACTTTTAGCTGATTCTTGGAGAATGGCTCAAGAAATAGATAAAGCCATCCCAGCTTTAGAAAAAGCAGCAAAGATGTCCAAAGAGGGTAAATCTTATGTCTTGCTTGGTAATCTATATCTATCTGAAGACAGGATAGAGCAGGCCGTTGACGCAATCAAAAAAGGTCTTGATAAAGGCAAGCTTACAAAGCTATCTCAAGTGCATTTAACACTTGGCCAGGCCTATTATGAGTTGCAAGAATTTGATAATGCTAAGAAGCAATTTAGAATTGCTGCTAGAGATAAAGATAAGAAAATTAAAAAGCAGGCAAATAATTGGATTAAATATACTGAGAATGAAGAAATTAGAGTTAAGAATTTAGCTTTAAGAAGAGAGTACATTCAAAGCCAATCATAATTTAGAGTATTCCTCTATTTCAAAATCATAGTCGTTATCTTCATCTTTTTTAAAAGATTCTTTGCTATGTAGTTTCCATTCTGTTAGATCTAGATCTGGATAATAAATATCCCCCTCAATGTTACAGTCAACTCTTGTAATCAAAAGCTTATTTACTGTCTCAATAGTATCTCTAAATAAATAGCCCCCACCAATAATAACTATTTCATTCTCTTTACCTTCAAGTTTATTAATTTCTTCTGCACTTTTGATGGCTATTTCTAGGCTCTCAAAAACTTGAGCACCTGGTATTTCTTTCAGCGTCCTTGATATAACAAAGTTAGTTCTATTAGGTAATGGGCGCCCTATAGATTCAAAGGTCTTTCTACCCATCAAGATAGTTTTATTAAGCGTATATTTTTTAAAATGAGCTAAATCTGTTTTCAAGTTCCAAGGAAGATCATTATCAACTCCAATAACCATGTTATTTGATACAGCCACAAGATGAGAAATTATTTTCATTTATACCGCCATTTTTGCTTTAATTGCAGGGTGATGCTTATAGTTTTCAAGTTTAAATTCATCTATTGAATATTTATGAATATCTTCAAGTGATTTTATATCTGGAAGGTTTAATGTTGGTAATGGCAATGGTTCACGCGCAATTTGTTCTTTTACTTGATCAATTGAATTCTTGTATATGTGAGCATCACCAAAAGAATGAACAAAGCGTTTTGGTTTGAGATTAAGAATTTTTCCAAAGATACAAAGCAGTAAAGAGTAGCTAGCAATATTAAACGGAACCCCTAAAAACATATCAGCACTTCTTTGATACATATGACAGCTAATAGTGCCTTTACTTACATAAAATTGAGACATCACATGGCATGGAGGAAGGGCCATTTCATTAATCTTGCCTACATTCCATGCAGAAAGAATATGTCTTCTACCGTCTGGGTTTATTTTAATATTTTTAAGTAATTCTTTTATTTGATCTACTCCACCCCAATCTCGCCATTGCACTCCATATACGGGACCAAGTTCCTTTTTTAAATCATTATTCTCATATCCCAAGGCAACGCCTTGATTGTCAGCATTATCTGTCCATATGGTCGAATATTTACTTAGATCCTTTAGTTGATCTCGATTTTTGCTAAACCTGATTTCAGCAAGTCTTCTCTCATCACTAGATCCTTCAAGAAACCAAAGTAGCTCTGAGACAACACCTTTCCATGCAAGTGATTTTGTTGTTACAGCTGGAAACCCTTCTTCTAAATCAAAATTTAACTGATGTCCAAACGAAGAGATAGTACCTGTATTAGTTCTATCATCCTTTTCATCACCACTTTCTAAAATATATTGAAGAAGATCTAGGTATGCTTTCATGCATTGCTCCTTGAATAGGAAAGCAAAATGAAACCAATTATTACCATTGGAATGCAAAGGAGCTGACCCATGCTTAAAAATTCTAATGCCACGTAGCCAATATGAGCATCAGGTTGTCTAAAAAATTCAATTATAAATCTAATCGATCCATATAGTATAAGGAATGATGAACATACAATACCATGGGTTTTATAAACTTTACTTATAAGATACAGCATCAAAAATAATACCAAACCTTCCCCAAAACTTTCATATAGTTGAGAAGGGTGTCTTAAGTATCCATAAGGGTCGGTTGGAAAAATAAAACCCCATTCGCCATTCGTAGGTTTACCATACAACTCACCATTTAAAAAATTTCCTATTCTGACAAGACCAAGACCAATAGGCATAGCAAGAGCTACGGCATCCATTAATCTTAAAAATTTTATTTTATATTTTTTGCAAAATAATACGATACTAAGCACAACACCTAGTAACCCTCCGTGGAAGCTTAACCCTCCCTGCCACACATAGAAAAGAGAAACAGGATTATTAACCAATTGATCAGTTCCATAAAAGAGCATATAGCCGACTCTGCCTCCACACATTGCTCCAAAGAAAAGGCCATATAGAAACACTAAGTCATTAACTCTTTCTTCTGATAAGCCAACCTCAGCAATAATTTTATTAGATTTTAAAAATAAATATATTAAATAGGATGAAAGCAACCAGGAAACTGCATAGTACTGAATCTTTATTGGACCAACCTCTATAAGGCTTGGGTTATTAAAAAAACTTGATAATTCAATGATCATAAAACTATCATATATATTGCTATTAAAAGCATCAAAGAAATAAGTAATTTTTTAAGAGTATTTTCTGAAATAAAATGAGCTATTCTCGCTCCGTAACTGGCAGTAAAAATACTAGTAAAAGATATACCTAAGACTGCCGGAAGATAAATGTATCCCAGGCTCATATTGGGTAATAATGAATTATTGAGACCCATTAAGACATATCCAAAAGATGCAAATATTGCTATTGGTATTCCACAAGCTGCAGAGGTGCCTATGCTTGATGTAAGACTCATTCCCGAACTCTTAAAGTAAGGGACTGAAAAAATTCCACCACCTATACCTAAAACAGAAGATAGAAAGCCAATAAATGAGCCTGCTACATATGATTTATTACCATTATTTGTATTTTTCGATAATTCAATATTAAAAATCATTTGAATGGCCACAAATAGTGCAAATAACCCTATTATTATTTTTAGTAAAGATCCTGCTATTTGAATTGCAAAGACCGCACCCAGAAATGATCCGAAAATTATTCCAACCACAACAGGCCTCATAACTTGAAAATCAATTGCATTTTTTTTCATATGGGCATTTGCAGATGCTATCCCAGTAAAAAAAATACTTGCCATAGACGTA
>JABBBT010000043.1 GCA_018607365.1 SAR86 cluster bacterium | reverse complement strand
AAGATACAGATATGATTATTTTTAGAGAAAATTCTGAGGATATTTATTCTGGTATAGAATTTAAGGCTGAATCAAACGAATCTAAGAAGATAGTTGAAATTCTAAAAAAAGAATTTGGTATTGATCAAATCCGTTTTCCAGATACTGTTGGTATTGGTGTTAAGCCAATTTCTAAGGAAGGAACTGAGAGATTAGTCAAAAAAGCTATAGATTACGCAATTGATAATGATAGATCTACTGTAACGCTTGTCCATAAAGGTAACATAATGAAATATACAGAAGGCGCTTTTAGAGATTGGGGTTATGAAGTATCTAAAAATGACTATCAAGCTGAAGATCTAGACGGTGGACCTTGGCAGGTTATTAAAAATCCAAATAATGGTAAATCTATAATTATAAATGATGTAATTTGTGACGCTTTTCTTCAACAAATTCTTTTGAGACCAAAAGATTACGATGTGATAGCTACTATGAATCTTAATGGTGATTATATATCTGATGCTCTTGCAGCTTGTGTTGGTGGTATTGGTATAGCGCCTGGTGCAAATCTTTCAGATGATTATGCTGTTTTTGAAGCAACTCATGGCACAGCCCCAAAATATGCAGGTCAAGATAAAGTCAATCCTGGAAGTTTAATACTATCGGCAGAGATGATGCTGAGACATATGGGGTGGGTAGAAGCTGCAGATTTAATTATTAGTTCAATGGAAAGAACTATTGGAGCCAAAAAAGTCACATATGATTTTGAAAGAATGATGGATGGCGCTGATCTTGTTTCATGTTCTGGTTTTGCAGATGAGATGATTAAAAGGATGTAATGATCAAACTTTCTATAGAAGAGATAGATAACGATAATGATTATGGGTCATCTGTATTAGAGCAGGACCCAGAAGTCAAAGAGCCACCTCTTTATCAAGTAATACTTCTTAATGATGACTATACTCCTATGGAGTTTGTTGTTTATGTCCTACAAACAGTCTTTAACCACACTCATGAACAATCAACTCAAATAATGATGGCAGTTCATACTAAAGGTATGGGAGTTTGTGGTATATTTTCTAAAGAGATAGCTGAGATGATGTCATATGAAGTTAACGAGATGGCAAAACATCACAATCATCCTCTGCTGAGTGAAATAGAACCATTAACGGATTAATATGTTTAGTAAAGAATTAGAAATTTCAATCGCGAGTCTTTTTGATCAGGCTCAAGAGATAAATATTCAATACCTTACTGTAGAACATTTATTTTTGATGATCTTGAATGATTTTGATGTAAAAGATTTTATTGAGTCTAAAGATATTCAAATAGAGTCATTAAAAGAGAGTCTTAATGACCATCTAAAACAAACAAGCATACTCAGAACCGATGCACAAAAAGCTGTTCAACCAACATTAGGTTTTCAAAGAGTTCTTCAAAGAGCCGTTTTTCATATTCAATCATCTGGAAAGGGCGTGGTAAAGCCAATAAATATACTTGTAGCAATTTTTTCTGAAAAAGAATCTCGGTCTGTTTATCTACTAAATAAAAATAATATTAATAGACTAGATGTTGTTACTCATATTTCCCATGGCAGTCCTGAAAAAACAACTACTGAAGAATCAGTAAATGAGGAGCAATCAGAATCCGATCCTATTAAAGCAAAGAAAGAGAGTTCTTATTTAATAAATCTTAATAATCAGGTTGAAGAGGGCAAAATTGATAAATTAATTGGAAGAACAAAAGAGGTTGAAAGAATTGTTCAAATTTTATCAAGACGGACTAAAAACAACCCTCTATTAGTTGGTGAGTCTGGAGTAGGAAAGACAGCTATAGCAGAAGGATTATCCTATCTTATTGTAAATAATAAAGTTCCTAAAATTCTAAGTAATTCAACCATATATGCACTAGATATTGCAGCATTAATTGCTGGTACAAAATATAGGGGTGACTTTGAAAAACGTTTAAAGGAAGTTTTAAAATTTTTAGATAAAGAAGATAAGCCAGTTCTATTTATAGATGAAATACATACCATTATTGGAGCAGGCTCAGCATCAGGTGGGTCCATGGATGTTTCTAACTTATTAAAACCTGCTCTAGGTAAAGGTCAAATTAGATGCATAGGCTCTACAACTTTTCAAGAATATAGAGGCATATTCGATCAAAATCAGGCGCTATCAAGAAGGTTTCAAAAAGTAGATGTCCTTGAACCAAATTATGATGAGTGTGTTGAAATTTTAGATGGGATAAAGTCAATCTATGAGGATTATCATAACGTTAATTTTTCTAACGAGGCTATAAAGACATCAATTGACCTATCCTCTAAATATATTAATGATAGATTTCTACCAGATAAAGCAATAGATGTTATTGACGAGACTGGAGCGATGCTCAATATTACCAGGAAAAATTCAAAAAAAATTACTGTAAATCAGTCACATATAGAGAAAACTATATCTAAAATAACAAAGATCCCTGAACAAAGCATTACAGCTGCTGATAAAAAGAACCTTAAAAATATAGAGGAAAGCTTGAAGCGTGTAATATTTGGTCAAGACGCAGCTGTTGAAACTTTATCCAATGCAATTAAACTCTCCAGGGTTGGTTTAAGAGACGACAACAAGACTATAGGTTCATTTTTATTTACAGGACCAACAGGTGTAGGAAAGACTGAAATATCAAATCAACTGGCTGACATTATGGGTATTGACCTTGTTCGTTTTGATATGAGTGAATATATGGAAAGGCATACTGTTTCAAGACTTATTGGAGCACCTCCAGGTTATGTTGGTTTTGATCAAGGAGGCTTGTTAACAGAAGCAATAGTTAAATCTCCTCATTGTGTGCTTTTATTGGATGAGATCGAAAAAGCACATCCTGATATATTTAATATATTACTGCAGGTCATGGATGCTGGCGTATTAACAGATAATAATGGCAGAAAAGCTGATTTTAGAAACGTTATTTTGATTATGACAACCAATATTGGTGCTGAGCTCTTAGGTAGAAGAAATATAGGATTTAGCTCAACCTCCAATGAATCTGATGCTATGAATTCCTTAAATAAGCTATTTTCACCTGAATTTAGAAATAGATTGGATGAAACTATTCAGTTTAACTATCTCGATAAATCTATAATACTCTCTATCGTTGACAAGTTCCTAACCAAACTACAAGCACAACTAGATAAAAGAAACGTTGAAATTATTGTTTCTGATAATGTTATTAAATGGATTGCAGATAATGGTTACGATAAAGAAATGGGCGCGAGGCCAATGGAAAGATTCATATCCAAAAACATTAAAAAACCATTAGTGGATAAGTTATTGTTTGGTAACTTAAAATCCGGTGGTCAAATCAGCCTAGACATTAAGAATGGAAGTTTAAAGTTCAGCGAAGTAAAAAAGAAAGTTAAAGCCTAGACTATCTTCCTCTAAAAGTAATTCTTCCTACAGATAAGTCATAAGGCGTCATTTCAACTTTAACCTTATCTCCAGTTAATATTCTGATGTAATGTTTTCTCATTTTTCCTGAAATATGAGCAGTAATCACATGATCATTTTCCAATTTAACTTTAAATTTTGTATTAGGAAGAGTTTCAATAACTTCTCCTTCAAACTCTAGATTATCTTCTTTTGACATGAACACATTTTAAACTATATTTCTGCTAATAGGTGGTTCATATAGTTATATAATCATTAATATAAATTTAACATAGGACAGTATTATGATAATTAACCCAGGTGAAATTAACTTAGATGAAGCATTAAATATTTGCAAAGAATCATTAAAAAAAGGCCGAGAGTTAAATTTAATGCCGTTAACTGTAACCGTTGTTGATGTAGCAGGTGTAATTAGGGCGTCTTTATCAGAAGAGGGCTCAGGACTAATAAGATCCGATATTGCATATGCAAAAGCATGGACATGCTTAGCTTTTAACGTTTCATCCAATACATTAAGAGACGTTTTTGAAGGTCAACCACGACTAGCACCAGCAGTTACTGGAATGCAAACAATGGCAGGCGGCAAGCTTGTTCCAACACCTGGTGGAATGTTGATTCAAAAAGGTGGCAAGAATATTGGCGCTGTTGGTGTTACTGGGGATGTTTCTGATAAAGACGAGATTTGCGCTATTGCTGG
>JABBBT010000015.1:82596-103813 GCA_018607365.1 SAR86 cluster bacterium | reverse complement strand
TTATTGACCTCTGTATTAAGATTTTAGCTTCCAAATCGGTCATAATTATACTCTTAATTAATTTAATATAATACTTAGAAAAGATAGGAATATGCAAAATAAGACCGTGGTAGTTGGAATGTCAGGTGGAGTTGATTCATCTGTATCCGCTTATCTATTAAAACAACAAGGGTATGATGTAAAAGCTTTATTTATGCAGAATTGGCAAAGCGAACCAGGAGAAATATGTACATCTGAAATTGACTTTAATGATGCATCAGAAGTTTGTGATAAATTAAGTATTCCCCTTCACAAAGCAAACTTTTCAGATGAATACTGGGAGAGAGTATTTTCTAATTTTTTAAGTGAGCATGAAAAAGGCAGAACACCTAACCCAGACATACTTTGTAATAGAGAAATAAAATTTAAATCTTTTTTAGAATATGCTTTTAAAATTGGAGCAGATTTTATTGCAACAGGTCACTATGCCAAAATAATAGATAAAGATGGAGTAAAATTTTTATCTAGAGCCAAGGATGTATTCAAGGACCAGACTTATTTCCTTCATGAGGTTAACGAAACTGAATTTAATAAGTGTATTTTCCCACTTGCAGATTTAAGTAAAACTGAGGTGAGAGATATTGCCTTGAGAGAGGGTTTAATAACTGCTGATAAAAAAGATTCGGTTGGAATATGTTTTGTTGGTGAGAGAAACTTGAAAGACTTTTTAAATAGGTTTATAGATTTTTCAAAGGGACCCATAAAGGATGAAAGTGGTGCAATAATTGGTGAACATCATGGCTCAATTCTTTATACAGAAGGCCAAAGACAAGGCCTTCAAATTGGCGGCGTTAAAGGTGCTGACGAGCTGCCATGGTACGTCTTCAAAAAAGATATCAAAAAAAATGAAATACACGTGTGTCAGGGTGTTAACAATCATTTATTGATGAATGATGGATTATTTGTCGAGTCATTAAACTGGATCAATAAAATAGATTATCAGCTGCCTCTAACCTGTGACATTCAGGTAAGACATCAACATACTCCTGTTAAATGCATTGTTGATGAGCAATCAAATAGAATAGTAATTAAATTTGATAAACAAATTAGGGCTATTGCACCAGGCCAATCTGCAGTTCTCTATAAGGATAATATCTGCCTCGGTGGTGGGATAATTGAAGAAACTTTTTAAAATAAAATTTAAAGGATGATAAAATAAATTATGAAATATGATCATGACAATATCTCACCACTGGATAATAGGTATGCCAATAAAATATCTACATTTAGAAATAATTTTAGTGAGTCTGCTTTAATAAAAATAAGGTTTGAAATTGAAATCGATTGGCTTTTATTTTTATGCACAAAACTATCAAAATCTTTTAAACCACTTAGTAATGAATCTATAAAAAAAATAAATAGCTTTAAAAATAATTTTGATGACAAATATGTTCTTCAGATCAAAAAAATTGAATCTACAACCAATCATGATGTTAAGGCTGTTGAATATTTTATTGCTGATCATTTCAATAAAGATAAGGTATTAAGCAAGTATGTCCATCTAATCCATTTTGGCTTAACTAGTGAGGATATTAACTCTCTAAGTTATGCATGCTTAATTAAAAACGGTATTTTATTATTTGTAAATGAAAGCCTAAATACAAATAAAACGTTGCTCAAACATACCAAAAATTGGTCGAATATATCTTTTCTTGCAAGAACACATGGTCAGGCAGCCTCTCCATCAACCTTAGGTAAGGAATTTAAAGTTTTCTCTGCCAGACTTGAAAGGGAAATACAAATATTAAAAGCTATTAAACCGCTTGCAAAATTTAGTGGCGCTACTGGAAATTTTCATACATTCGATATAGTTAATTCCTCGATTGATTGGCCAAAAGCGAATAAGAGATTTTTAAAACAATTTGGTATTGAACAAAATCTATACACAACTCAAATTGAACCTCATGATTGGATAGCCGAAACTTCTCATTCAATCGTTAGAATAAATAATATTCTTACGGATTTATCTCAAGATTGTTGGATGTATATATCTAATGATATTTTTAAACTGAAACTAAACAAGAATGAAGTGGGTTCTTCAACAATGCCACACAAAGTAAATCCAATAGATTTTGAAAATGCTGAAGGTAATTTTGGTATTTCCTCGGCTTTATTTGAATTTTTTGCAAATAAATTAACTAAATCACGACATCAAAGAGATCTATCAGATTCAACAGTTTTAAGAAATATTGGGTTAGGTTTTGGCTATTCATCTTTGGCTTTAAGTTCTACAAATAAGGGTTTGAGCAAAATAACACCAAATATTTCAAGTATAAAAAATGAATTAGATAATAATTGGGAAGTTCTCACAGAGGCAGTGCAAACACTTATGCGGTATGAAGGTATTCCTGACGCTTATGAGCAACTTAAAAAGCTCTCTAGAGGAAGTAAATTAACTCAAGACTCCTATATTGATTTTATTGAAAACCTTGATATATCAAATGTCTCTAAAACCAAGCTGTTAGCATTAACGCCATCAACTTATATTGGTATAGCCCCTACTTTATCTAAATAGATTAATTTTGCTATTTTTTGTAGTAAAGCTACATATTTTTAGTTGGATAAAGGCCTATCTTATAGGCATATTAAATATTAATTGACAGTTAGTTAGTTATATTATCTACTTCACTACATAATATTAATTTCAGAGACTATTATGACAAACCATACAAACCATTTTAATAATGCATCTAGCATTCCAGATATGAATACTCCTAATTGGGATGCCATAAATCCAGAATATGTTGCTCGCATGAGAATGCAAAATAAATTCCAAACCGGTATTGATATTGCAAAATATACAGCTGGTATTATGCGTAGAGATATGGATTCATATGATAGTGATACGTCTGCTTATACACAGTCATTAGGTTGTTGGCATGGTTTTATTGGTCAGCAAAAAATGATTTCTATTAAAAAACATTTTGAAACAACTGATAAAAAATATCTTTATCTTTCAGGCTGGATGGTAGCGGCATTAAGATCAGAGTTTGGACCCTTGCCTGATCAATCAATGCATGAGAAAACATCTGTAGCAAGCCTTATTGCAGAGCTGTATCAATTTTTACGACAGGCTGATGCAAGAGAGCTTGGTGGTTTATACAGACAGCTTGATTCCTCTGAAGGACAGGCAAAGTCAGAAATACAAAACAAAATTGATAACTTTCAAACACATGTTGTTCCAATTATTGCAGATATTGATGCTGGATTTGGTAATGAGGAAGCAACATATTTAATGGCAAAACAAATGATTGAGGCTGGGGCTTGCTGTATTCAGATTGAAAATCAAGTATCAGATGAAAAACAATGTGGACATCAGGATGGAAAGGTTACTGTTCCACATGCTGATTTCTTGGCAAAAATTAATGCAGTAAGATATGCGTTTCTTGAGTTGGGCGTAGATGATGGAGTTATTGTTGCAAGAACAGATTCACTAGGTGCTGGCCTAACTAAACAGATAGCTGTAACAAGTGAAAAAGGTGATTTGGGTGATCAATATAATTCTTTTCTAGATGTTGATGAGGTTACTCCAGAAACAATGAATCATGGTGATGTGATGATTAGTCAAGATGGAAAAATTGTAAGACCAAAACGACTACCTAGTAACTTATATCAATTTAAAGCAGGTACAGGCGAAGCTAGATGTATTTTAGATTCTATTACGAGTTTACAAAATGGTGCTGATCTTATATGGATAGAAACTGAAAAACCTCACATTGGACAAATTGGAGCAATGATGGATGAAATAAAAAAAGTAGTCCCTAATGCAAAACTTGTATATAACAATAGTCCATCCTTTAACTGGACTCTTAATTTTAGACAACAAGTATTTGATACTATGTCTGATGAGGGTAAAGATGTTTCATCTTACAATAGAGATGATTTAATGAATGAAAACTATGACACTTCTGATTTAGCTATAGAGGCTGATAATAAAATAAGAACTTTCCAAGCTGATGCTGCAAGAGAAGCAGGGATATTTCATCATTTAATAACATTACCTACATATCATACAGCTGCCTTATCTACAGATAATCTAGCCAAAGAATACTTTGGAGATAATGGAATGCTTGGTTATGTTGCTGGAGTGCAAAGAAAAGAAATTAGAGAAGGTATAGCATGCGTTAAGCATCAAAATATGTCAGGTTCTGATATGGGTGATGACCATAAAGAGTATTTTGCAGGTGATGCAGCTTTAAAGGCTGCTGGTGAAGACAATACTATGAATCAGTTCTGATCACAGATCTCGATATCAGTTCTACCACATATTTGGCATGGTGCACCCTCCTCCAGGTTAGCCATGCCGCCACAGGAACCTTTGATTGGCTCGTTTCTCATAATTAATCCCAGTGCAAGACCAGTAAAAGAAAGTCCAATAACTATAAATCCTAAAAAGATATCACTCATAAGCAAAATCATACCATTTATCTGAAAAAAGTAGTTCAATATCACTACCGTTTTGCACAACCAACATTAACGCAATATCATTAGCGTTAGCAATTTCTAGAGACTTATTTACACTCATTGCATTAAATGCTGTGGCATATCCATCTGCATATGTAGCTGATTTAGCACTAATCACAGTAACTGATAGTGAATCAGGTTTAATTGATCTGAGTGAATTTGGGTTAATTGTATGAGTATCGATAAGACCTAATGAGTTAGTTTTAAAATTTCTATACTCACCAGATGTAGCTATTGATAGAAATGATGTGTTTGTATTTTTTATAATGTATATCGGATTACTAGCTAATGAATTTGGATCTTGTATACCAACCTTCCATGGTTCAGAGTAATTGGTACCATTAATAATTACCTCTCCTCCTATATCTATCAAATGATTGGGTAAATTATTTTTTATAAGGTAATCATGTATTCTTTGAACAGCATAACCCTTTGCTATAGACGATAAATCAAACCAAAAAAGAGAATTTTTATTTACTGTCTGATTAGATTTATTAAGCTCATAACTCCTGTTAAGTGGATTATTCTCAACATTCTTTTCAAAATCAGGTGAAAAACCCATAGAGCTTGAAGTTTTTCCAAGCGTTATATCATAATGACCATCTGATTCTTGAGATATCAACTTGGCTATACTCAGTATATGAAACAAGCCATCACTGACCAGGAGATCTGTGTTTACAGGGCTGTTATTTATAAGAGCAATTTCTGAGTCAGGCTTATAGTTGGAAGCCATCATATCAATATTGTTGATAATATTTTGAATCTTCTTTTCGTGATGATCTGCGATATATTCAGTTGATGTTATAGACCAAGTTGTACCGTAAGCATAACCGGAGACTTGAAAAGTATTTTTAGAATTAAAGTTATAGGCAAGAAATATACAAAGAAAACCAACCAGCAATGCTAAAAATTTAGATAGTATGTATCTATTAACCAACTTTTATTTAGCCACCAAAATCATCAAGTGCTATATTTTCTGGTTCAACACCTATGTTAAGCAGTAAATCAATTACAGCCTTGTTCATCATTGGAGGCCCACACATATAGTATTCACAGTCCTCTGGAGCCTCATGATCTTTTAAATAATTTTCATATAAAACATTATGAATAAAACCTGTATCACCATCCCAATCATCCTCTGCTTGAGGATCAGAAAGTGCTACATGCCATTCAAAATTATCATATTTTTTTGCTAAATCATTAAACTCTTCAACATAAAACATTTCTTTAAGGCTTCTTGCGCCATACCAGAAAGTAATTTTTCTATTAGTATCAATTCTAAGCAATTGATCAAAGATATGAGATCTCATTGGTGCCATTCCAGCACCACCACCAACAAATACCATTTCATTTGCAGTTTCTTTAGCAAAAAACTCACCAAATGGACCAAAAACTTTAACTTTATCTCCGGGTTTTAAATTAAATGTCCATGACGACATTACGCCTGGAGGAAAGTCTGTACCAGGAGGCGGTGATGCTATTCTTATATTAAATTTAATAACACCCTTCTCTTCTGGATAGTTAGCCATAGAGTATGCTCTGATTACAGGCTCTAAATTTACTGCTTTATTATCCCAAATTTTAAAATGATCCCAATCTCCTTGATATTCTTTTTGGATATCAAACGATTTATAGTCTATTTCATATGCAGGGGCTTCAAGCTGAACATAACCTCCAGCTTTAAAATCTACGTTTTCACCCTCAGGCAGCTTTAAAATTAGTTCTTTTATAAAAGTTGCTACATTATCATTCGAAAGAACCTCACACTCCCATTCTTTTACTCCAAATATTTCTTCCGGTACTTCGATTTTCATATCATTTTTTACTGCAACTTGACATGACAATCTCCAGCCATCATTCTTTTCACGTGAATTAAAATGAGATTCTTCGGTTGGAAGGATTGAGCCTCCACCATCTAGTATCACACATTTGCATTGGCTACATGTTCCGCCGCCGCCGCAAGCAGATGATAAGAAAATTTTATTATCAGCTAAAGTTTGAAGAAGTTTTGATCCAGCTGGAACTACAAGAGGGTTATCTGAATCGCCATTTATTTCAATAGAAACATCACCCGTACTCACAAGCTGAGATCTAGCTCCAATAATCACTCCAACAAGCGCAAGAACAATTCCTGAAAAAGCTACAACACCTAGTATTAAATCAATTTGCATAATATAAACCTTATTAAAGTGAGATTCCCCCAAATGACATAAAGCCAAAACTCATTAAACCTACAATTATAAATGTTGCTCCAAGCCCTTTAAGGCCTTCTGGTATATCAGAGTATTTAAGTTTTTCTCTAATACCAGCAAGGATAACTATAGCCATGGCCCAACCAAAACCAGCTCCAAGTCCATAGACAACACTTTCTCCAAACATTAAATCTTTTTCGATCATAAATAAAGAAGCACCAAGGATCGCACAATTAACTGTTATTAGTGGCAAAAATACTCCAAGAGCATTATAAAGAGCTGGAACATATTTATCTAAAAACATTTCTAGGATTTGAACAACAGCTGCTATCACACCAATATAACTAATAAGAGAAACAAACCTGAGATCTGTTCCTTCAATACCAGCCCAAGACAAGGCATCTTCTCTTAGAACAAAGTTATATATTAAATTGTTAAGAGGAACAGTAATAAGGCAGACGACAATAACAGCTATACCTAAACCCATAGCTGCTTCTATTTTTTTTGAAATAGCTATAAAGGTACACATTCCGAGAAAAACTGATAGTGCAATATTCTCTATAAAAACAGTCGTAATAAAAATATTTAAGTAATGTTCAAACATTTAATTCTCTCTTGGTTAGATCAGGTGCAGTTGAGTGCTTAGATACAACGAAGTCATCCTCTTCTATTTGAGCTGGTCTGTATGATCGTATTGCCCAAATAAATAAACCTATGATTATAAAAGAGCTCGGAGGAAGTAATAATAAATTATTGCCCATATACCAGCCACCATTTGAGACTAAAGGAAGAATTTCATAACCAAAAAGTGTACCTGAACCAAATAACTCTCTAATTGTAGCAACACCAATAAGGATTATGCTGTAACCCAAACCATTGCCTAGACCGTCAAAAAAACTTAAAAGTGGTTTTTCTTTCATAGCAAAAGCTTCTGCCCTTCCCATTACTATGCAGTTTGTAATTATTAATCCAACAAATACAGATAATTTTTTACTAGTTTCATAACTGTAAGCTTTCAAAAGTTCATCAACCACAATTACTAGAGAAGCAATAATGGTCATTTGAACAATAATTCTAATACTACTTGGGATGTAATTTCTAATCAAAGAGATGAATAAGTTAGAGAAAGAAACTACCGTTGTTAGTGCAATACACATAACCATCGTAACTGATAAATTATTAGTTACTGCCAATGCTGAACAGATGCCAAGAATTTGAAGAGTTATTGGATTTTCTTCAATAAGAGGCTTTATTATTACTTCTTTATATCTACTAAGATTCATAATTTAACTCTTTAAAAAGTTTAGAATAGCCTGAATCGCCAAACCAATAAGTAATCATGTTTGTTACTCCCCTGCTTGTTAATGTGGCACCAGACAAACCGTCAACCTTGTAGTCATTATTTGCATCATCACTTTGTACCTTGCCCTTAATAACTGTTAATTTAACTTCATCATTCTTATATATTTTTTTACCTGGCCACATGGCTTTCCATCTTGGATTATCAACCTCTGCTCCCAACCCTGGAGTTTCCTTGTGATCATAAAATTCAAGCCCAGCTACAGTATTAAAATCTTCTTCAATAGCCATATAACCATAAAGTGTTCCCCATAATCCATAACCTCTAATAGGAAGGATTAATTTATCAATAGTCATATCATCATTACGAACTATAAAGAATTTGCCTACATTTTCACGGTTCTTGATAATAGCAATATCATCAGAGGCGCTAATAGAGGTAGATAGGTTTGGATCTCTTGTTGATTTAAGTTGATCATACTCCTCGATTACAAAACCCTCATATGTATCAAGAATTTTTCCAGTATTAAAATCAACATACTTCATTTCAAGTTTACTGAACTGAGTTTTAACATCTATGGATTCATCATAAATTTTTGCAGCTTGTAAAATTTTAATACTTTGATTATTTGTTGCATTTTCTTTTTGTATATCACGCAGACTTACTGCAGCAAATGAGACAACTAACGAGCAAACTAGGCATATTACAAATGCAACACCAAGAGTTTTAGTAACTGAATCATTCATTATTTAATGCTCTCCTTCTTTTTATATTCGACATTACGACCATATGATCTATAACTGGTGCTAATAGGTTGGCGAATAGTATTGCCAGCATCATTCCTTCAGGGAATGCAGGATTAATAACCCTAATCAGAATAACTGTTATGCCAATAACAATTCCATATATCCACCTACCAGTATTAGTACCAGAGCCAGAGACTGGCTCTGTTGCCATGAAAACTAATCCAAATGCAAAACTTCCGATAACCGCGTGCCAATACCATGGGACATAAAACATAGGATTCGTATCAGACCCTATAATATTTAGTATAGAAGACATAAAAATCATACCAGCAAAAGTACCAAGTATGATTCGATATGAAGCAACTTTAGTAACAAGTAATATTACCAGACCAATTCCTATTGCTATTACTGAGGTTTCACCAACTGAGCCTGGTATAAACCCTAAAAATGAATCCATCCAAGTGTATTGATTAAGAATACCTGGCATACCACTTTCAGCTGCAACACCAAGAGCAGTTGCTCCACTATAACCCTCAGCAACAATATTATTATCAGCCAAACCAGCTATCCAAACTTTGTCACCTGAAATTTGAGATGGGTATGCAAAATAAAGAAATGCTCTACCTGTTAGTGCTGGATTAAGAAAATTCTTACCAGTCCCACCAAATATTTCTTTACCGATTACAAGACCAAAAGTAATACCCATTGCAGCTTGCCATAAAGGCAAATCAGGTGGGCAACTTAATGAAAATAAAATAGTAGATACAAAAGCACCCTCATTAATTTCATGCTTTCTAACAATAGCAAAAAGAGCTTCCCATCCAATACCGACAACAAAAACTGTTATATAAATGGGCATAAAATATGCAGCCCCAAACCACATTTTGGCAACGAAACTAGATGAATCATAGCCAACTAAACTAACAATGTAATGATGCCAGTCTCCTGTATTTAATTGATTTATTGAATCTAAGTATTCTAAAGAGTGTGATCCAAGGTTATACATCCCAAAAAACATAGCTGGAAATGTTGCAAGCCATACTGTAACCATTACTTTTTGAATATCTATAGCATCTCGAACATGTACAGGATTAGCGGTTTTTGTTTGTGTAGAAAAGAATAAATTTTCTACAGCATCGAATAATGGAAACCATTTAGAATATTTGCCGTCACCAATAAAACTTGGCTTTACTGAGTTGATATAATTTCTTAATATTTTCATTGTTCTAAATAAAGTTTATTTAAATTGTTTAACAAAATTGATGAATAGTCATATTTGCTAGGACAAACATATGAGCATAAAGCTAAATCCTCTGGCGCCAATTCGAGCATACCGAGGTCTACTGCCATTTCAATATCTGACACAACCAATGACTTGAGTAGTTGAGTTACCAACATATCCATTGGTATGATTTCTTCATATGAACAAACCGGAACTATAGCTCTATCACCACCATTAACAGATGTATTAAAGATAAAATCCTTAGGCTTTTTAAAAGCTGAAATAAATACATTAAGCTTTGAATGTAATTCATTTCCAGGCATCAACCAGTTCATGAAAATATCGTTAGCAGTATCAGGAATAACTGAAATTTGTGAATCATAAAAACCAAGATAACTCATAACCCCTTCAGATTTATGACCAAAGATTATAGATCCGGATATAACTCTAGATCCATCATTAATTTTTCCTGCAGTTAATTGGTCTAAGTTGCCACCAATTCTTGCATTCATCATAGAAGGCTCGTGAACAGAAGGTCCGCCTATGGCAATAGTTTTATGCGTTCTAAGCATATTGGTATTTAAAAGATGGCCAAAAGAAAGGATATCTTGATAGCTTATTGTCCAAGCAGTTCTATTCAGATTAACTGGATAGATACTACTAATATGTGTACTAGATAAACCTGCTGGATGAGGTCCTGTAAATTGATGATAATTAATTCCATCATTTGCAGTATTGAAATTAGCATTCTGATAGCAAAGATGAAGTGGGCTTTTAAATAAAATCTTGAGGGCATCTAATGCTAATTCAAAATTTTTGTAATCAGAATTTATTATTTCATAAGGATCAACTGAAAGAGGATTAGTATCGCAGCAATTTATAAATACCGCATCAGGTATAGCATCAATTGATGGTGTCCTATTAAAAGGCCTGGTTCTGAAAGCATTCCACAAACCTGATTCAATAAGTAAATTTCTTAAACTAGACTCATTATTATCGTAATTAAAATTAATATATTCTTCATCAACACTGATATCAATTTCAACAGATAAAAATTTTCTTTTGTCTCCTCTGTTGATAGATGAAATAGTTCCACCAGCTGGTGAGGTAAAAAATACACCTGGATTTTTTTTATCTTCAAAGATCTTTGTGCCAACTTTAACAAGATCTCCAGTTTTAACTAACATAGTTGGTTTCATTCCAATAAAATCATTAGAAAGAAGTGAAACTGAATTTACAGTTGGTGTATCTGTAATTACAGGTGAAGGCATGCCTGAAATAGGTAGATCTAAGCCTTTTTTTATTTTAATCACGTGCGCTATGCCTTAAATAAGAATAATCAATTAAAAACGAGGTGATTATAAAACTAAAACCTTAACGATTCTATAGTTTTACTCAATTGGTTTAGGCAATCTTTGTAATTTTATATTAGCTATTTTCTTAGTTAAATTAATAACCTGTTTAGAGTAACCATATTCATTATCATACCAACAATACAAAGTGATTCTATTCCCACTTGTGATTGTTGCCTGTGAATCAACAATTGAAGCAAAAGGACTGGAGTAAAAGTCAGTTGATACAATTTCAGGTGAGTTCACAAAACCTATAATTTCTCTATATTTTGAATGAAAAGCCATTGATTTAAGATAGTCATTAACACCGTCTTTGGTTACCTCTGAGTCTAAAACTAAAGAAAGTATAGCTAAGCTAACGTTAGGTGTTGGGACTCGAATCGCATTTCCTGTTAGTTTGCCAGCAAGTTCTGGAATAACTTTAGCAACAGCTGCTACAGCTCCGGTTGAGGTGATTACCATGTTCAAAGGAGCGCCTCTACCTCTTCTATCTCCTTTATGAAAATTATCAATTAGATTTTGGTCATTAGTATAAGAATGAACCGTTTCTATATGTCCACCACTAATGCCATACTCATCTTTAATTACTTGTAAAATAGGAACAATTGCATTTGTTGTGCAAGAGGCAGCCGAAATAATCCTATCGTCAGTTAAAGTCTTGTCATTGATACCAAAAACAATATTTTTGATATCCCCTTTAGCAGGAGCTGTTAATAAAGCATGAGAAGCCCCAGACTCTAGATGCAACCCAAGCGCTTCTTCTGTTCTCCAGATACCAGTATTATCGATAACAATTGGGTTATTAATGTCATAGTCACTATATTTAACATCACCAGGACTGGAAGCATATATAACCTTTACAGGGTTACCATTAATGACTAATTCAGAATTAGCTTCATCAACCCTAACCGTTCCATCAAATGATCCATGAACGGAATCTCTTGAGAGTAAACTAGCTCTTTTATATATATCATCATCAGATCCTTTTCTAATGACTATTGCCCTCAATCTAAAATAATTACCAGGGCCAGTCATTTGAATCATCATTCTAGTAACAAGTCTGCCAATCCTTCCAAAACCATAAAGAACTATGTCTTTTGGGTGATCTGGTCTATTAGATGACTTATCAATAACTTCAGATAATTCTGTATTTAAATAACTTGGTAAATTTGATGCATCTAATTTCAAATCTGAAAAATATGGATATCTGACTGCTAACTCACCAACATCAATCTCACAATCAGCCATCTGAATTTGCGATAGGTATTGAAGAATAGGAAAGGTTTCAAGTTCACTTAATTCATTATCATCAGATTGCCTCGCAAACCTATGAGCTCTCATTATTTCTACAGGTGATTGATTTACAAGAGATTTTCCATAAATAAGAATATTTATACCATTCCTATAAAGGTCACCAACAATGGGCACCATCATTTCAGCAAGCCCCTCTCTCCACTTCCAGTCTCCAAATGAGTCATCGGGAAGGATTCTATCTTGTCGTTTGGTGGATTGAAAAGTTGAATCTTTAATGTCTGACATGATTATGTAAATAATTTAGATTATGGATTTATTTTAGATAAAAAAAACAATAAAAGCATTAAAAAAATACACAAAAGTGTTAAAAAAATACATTAATTTTTATAAAACTTTTGTGTAAGATATTTATTTAGAAAATAAAGCTAGATGATGATCAGCATTACCAAATAATGCATCGATTGATATCATTTTTTTTAAATAATGGCCTATCATCATTTCATCACTGACACCCATTCCGCCATGAAGTTGAACTGCATCTTGTGCAGACAATTTACCAGATTTACCAACATGAGCCTTTAAAGCTGAAACATGTTTGTATTTTTCTTCTGAATCTACATCAACTTCAAGCATAGCTTTAAAAAGTAAAGATTTTGCTAATTCACTTTCAATAAACATATCTACCATTCTATGTTGTAAGACTTGAAAATTAGATATAGGTTGGTCGAATTGATCCCTACCTTTTGTATATTCTACAGTTTTAAGATAACAAGATGTCATACAACCTACCGCTTCTGCGCCTACACACAATGTGGCTAAATTTAAAGCATCTTTAAGTAAAGTTGAAGCTTCATCACCTGAAGATATTATAGAATCAGTAGACAAGCTTACATTTTCAAAAGTAATTTCAGAACAAGACTGTCCATCAATGGTTTTAAATGAGTTTTGCGAAACACCTTCACAGTTAGTATCTACAATAACTAAGGTTAGTAAATCATCTTTCATGCAAGTAACAATAACTTTTGCAGCATTTGAGCCATTTAATACTAAGGTTTTTGTACCATTAAGCTTCATATCAGATGATAGCGAACATGACGGTGAGTTATATTCATAGGACTTAGCCGCCTCAGCATATGCAAGTGAGACATGCATTGAACCCTCACATATTGACTGGATTACATCAGCTTTTCCTGAAAAGTTAGACTTATCCAATAAAGTTCCAGAAAGAACAACTGTTGATAAGTATGGCTCTATAACCAGAGCCTTACCAAACTCTTCAAATAGTACTGATAATTCAATTGGCCCAAAACCAAAACCGCCAGATTCTTCTGAAAAAGGCATAGATAACCAGCCTTGTTCAGCAAAAAGCGCCCAAACACTCTCATCAAAATCATTATCAGATTTAACAACATCTTCTCTTTTGTAAAAATCATACTCAGTTTCACAAAATTTTTGAATTTGTTCACGAAGCATAGTTTGCTCTTCACTATAGTTTAAATTCATTCTTATACTCCTAATACAAATTTTGAAATGATGTTCTTTTGTATCTCGTTGCTTCCACCGTATATTGATGTTTTTCGCATATTTAAATACTTAGATAATGAAGCAGCAGCAAACTCTGGTCCTGAAGGTTTATCATTTGAACCATAACCATGCGCACCAGGGTACATAAGGGCATATTCTCCAGCAGCTTCAACAAATATTTCAGTCAGTCTTTGTTGAATTTCAGTTCCTTTAATTTTTAAAATTGAAGATTCAGCACCTGGGTTACCACCATTTTCTAGGGCAGATAAGAGCCTTAACTCAGTAAGTTCAAGCGCAGAAATAGATAACTCAACTTCAGCAACTTTTTTATTTAATTCAGAGTTATCTAAGTCAGAAACAACCTCTTTAAGTTTAGCTAGTTGTCTCATCGAGGTACCAATCGCAGCTATGCCAAATCTTTCATGAGCAAGAAGAAACTTGGCATAGGTCCAACCTTTGCCCTCTTCACCTATAATATTTTCAGCAGGTACTTTTACATCTGTAAAGAATACAGAGTTCACTTCATGTTCTCCATCAATAGTTATTATTGGCTTAACTTCAATACCTGGCGTCTTCATGTCAACCAAGATAAAAGAAATACCTTCTTGTTTTTTTCCTGTTGATTCTGTTCTAACTAATACAAAAATCCAGTCAGCACTTTGTGCTAAAGTTGTCCATGTTTTAGAGCCATTGATAATATAGTGATCGCCATCACGAACTGCCTTGGTTTTAAGCGAAGCTAGGTCAGAACCTGAACCAGGTTCAGAGTAGCCTTGACACCACCAGGTATTAAATTCAAGGATATCTGGTAAAAATCTTTTCTTTTGCTCATCATTGCCAAAAGTATATATAACAGGACCAACCATGCTTACACCGAAAGCTAGTAATGGAGGACATCCCGCCTTACCAAACTCTTGATTGTAAATATACAATTGAGTAGGAGTCCAACCTGTTCCACCATATTCAACTGGCCAGTTATAACCCATCCAACCTTTTGCTGATACAGCTTTGTGGAAGTCAACCATGTCTTGCCTGGTTAACGCCTCATCATTGTCTTGTTTATATTTTACATGTTCAGGATAGCCTCCATTATTAAGCCAATCCCTAACCTCATCTCTAAATTGAATATCTTCTTTTGAAAAATTTAAATCCATAATTACCTTTATATATAATTGATTGTTAGAATACGCCGAATATTATACAAATAACGCTACTAAATTGTAACTAATTTACATAATCAATGAATCAAAAATTATCTCAATCAAATGCATATGAATTATGCAAATATTATCAGCAATCACAAAAGTCCATCTGTCTTGTTGTAAATAACAATAAAGAAGCAAAATTTATTACCAATGAGCTATCTTTGTATTTAAGTGAAGGTGAGATTAATCATTTTCCAGAAAATGAAATTTTGCCTTATGACCATTTCTCAACACCTGAAAATATATTAATAGATAGATTTACAATACTTAACTCTCTATCTTTAAAAAAAAATATATTAATAACAACGGTAAAAAACCTATTTGAAATCTATCCAACAATTGGATTTTTTGAATCAGTAAAAACATTTAATATAGGAGATAAACTCTCAATTACTAATCTTGAGGAAATACTTAGCTCTCTAAATTATTTAAAAACTAATAAAATAGATGGGATAAATCAATATTCATTAAGAGGAGGTATAGCTGATATATACACACCTATATACAAGAATCCTCTTCGAGTAGAACTATTCGATGATCATATAGAATCAATAAGATATTTTGACCCTGACTCACAACTCTCTATCGACAAGATTAATAGTTTTAATATTTCAAAAGGATCAATCCCTTCATTAGATGAATTATCTATTAAGATATTTAAGGATAATTGGCGAGAGTACTTTCAACATAATGATGAAAGACTTTGTGAAATTTTTCAAAAATTAAAAAGTGGTATAAACCCTGAAGGTTCTGAAATATATTTACCATTCTTTTTAAAAACTCATTCTAATTTTTTTGACCTTTTTGGTAACTATAAATTTCTCAAAAGTACAGGCTTTACAAATGAATCTGTTAATGAGTATCAAGAATTCATATCACAACGCTTTGAGGATGAAAATATAGATAGTCAGAGACCAATTTTAGAACCAAAAGATATGTTTATATCAAAAGATATTATTACCTCTCATTTAAATAAAATAGAATTATTTAATAACGACGAAAGTAATAATTTTCCATATAAAGATTTTGAAGACCTCAAAAATTCAATACCAAGCAATGATAAAAAAAAGATAGTACTTTCAACATCAATATCTAGTGAGTATGAATTGCTTATTAAAAGATTTATACCAAATATTAATGAGATAACTAATATACAAAATGCAAAAGAAGGATTAAATATAATTAACTCAAGAGTTATTAGGCCTTATTATTCAAAAAAAAATAACCTACTTGTAGCTCATAGGGAATATTTTATAGACACATATGTTGAACATGAAGAAAAAAATACATCATTTCGATCAAAACAAGATAAAAATATTATGTTTGATAAAGGTGATCTTGTTATCCATGAGAACTATGGCTTAGGTAGATATGAAGGTCTTGAGATTGTTACCGCAAATAATATATCTAATGAATATATAAAGATTATTTATTCATCAAATGAATCACTATACGTTCCCTTAAGAAGTATAGATTTGGTTTCAAAGTACCATAAAAATATTGATCTCGAGGGCATACTTTTAGATTCATTGTCATCTACAAGATGGTTAAAAAATAAAGAAAAAGCAACAAAACGCGCATATGACCATGCTGCAGAAATATTAGATATAGAGTCAAGAAGACAGGTGGCTGAATCAGCAGTTTTACGTATATCAGATAAAGATTTTTCTAAATTTAATGATGAGTTTCCATATAAAGAAACTGATGATCAACTTGAAGCTGTGAATTCTATTAAGAAAGATATTAGCTTAATAAAACCAATGAATAGAGTTTTATGTGGTGATGTTGGCTTTGGCAAAACCGAGGTTGCTATGAGGGCTGCTTACATAGCCGTTCATTCCGAAAACCAAGTGATAGTTTTATGCCCTTCAACTGTTCTTGCTGACCAACATTACGAATCATTTCTAGAAAGATTTAAATCCTTTCCAGTTAATATTAAGCTTTTAACGCGACATACAAAAATGATTGATAAGAAGGATATTATAGAAAGATTTAATAACAATAATATTGATATTGTTATTGGGACTCATGCTCTATTTACATCTGGAATAATTTTTAAAAATACTGGTTTATTAATTGTGGATGAAGAACATAAATTTGGGATTAAGCAAAAGGATGTAATTAAAAGCAAGCAAGAGAATATCCATATTCTATATTTATCCGCAACCCCAATTCCAAGAACAATGAATTTTATATTTTCTGGCTTAAAGGAGTTTTCATTTCTCCATACCCCACCAAAAAATAGAATAAGTATTAAATCTTTTTTAAAAGTACAAAGTCAACTATTGATAAAAGAGGCAATATCAAGAGAAAAATTGAGAGGCGGTCAATGTTTTATCGTACAGAACGATATTTCAAAAATGGGCATGCTCAAAGATGAGATACAAAAGCTTTTACCTAACCTCAATATAGGAATTGCTCACGGCAAGTTAAATAAACGAGATATCAGTGACGTTATGACGGGATTTGATATCGGAGAGTTAGACGTTCTGATATGCACAACAATTGTTGAAATGGGATTAGATATCCCAAATGCAAACACAATAATTATTCTAGATTCTCAAAATTTTGGTTTATCTCAATTACACCAGCTAAGAGGAAGGGTTGGGAGATCTGCAAAACAAGGCTATTGTTATTTTTTAATACCAGTTCCAGATTTATCAAAAATTGCTAGAGATAGATTAGATTCAATCATAAGACTATCAAAACTTGGATCTGGATTTTTTATTGCCCAAGAAGATCTAGAAATACGTGGTGGTGGTGAAATGCTTGGTGATAAGCAAAGTGGGCATATTAATTCTGTTGGAATAAATTTGTATCTTTCAATGTTAAAAAATGCTTTAAACAAGTTCAAAAAAAATGATGAAAAAGACTTGATTCAAACTGAAATTAATTTCTATGACTCTACATATATTAGTGATACCTATTTGCCATCAGCACTTGAAAGATTAAAAATATATAAATCTATCAATAATATTAATAATATAGATGAACTGAAACAAATTTCATCAAATCTTGAGGATAGATGTGGCCCCCTTCCAGATGAGGTTTCTAACCTTATTAATAACGCGCACATATCATTATTAATAAAAGAAACAGGAATATTAAAAATTACTTCGAGCTCTGTAAAAACATCTTTATTGCTATCAACAAAAATTAAAAAAGATATCTTCGATAGAATATTGACACTAGTTACAAAAGAACCCAATAATTATTCAATTAATAAAGATAACAAGTTTATTATCGATAAAGAGGAATCATCTATTACAAAACGAAGAAAAATGGTATTTAATTTAATTAATGAAATTATTTAGTTACTTAGTTATTTTTTTATTTTTAATAAGCACTGGTTTAAGTGCTGAATCATCTGATTTAAATCAATACAAGATAGAGCTAATAATTTTTAAACATCTTGACAATCAACCCAAAGAATCATTTAAAGAAGTTATTGAGCTGCCATCTGAAAATATAATTAAGTTTTTTGATGAAAAAATATATATTAATAAAAATATTATAAATAAGCCCATAAAAAAAGATTTTTGGTATTCGGGATTCCTTTCTAATATAACTTTAAACAAAAATCGTGATGCCGATAAAGAAGAAAGCTACATATTACCTAACCCAGGCTTATGGTTTAGAAAAAATAGTAACCTTGAGACACTAAAAAAAATTAATCGTAAGCTTCAAATTGCAGAATCTTATGAAGTTTTGGACAGCTATAGCTGGATCCAAAATATACCGATATCATCCGAATCCATTTTTTTATTTGAAGAAAATATAGATAAAAATTATGGTTATTATTTAAAATTTTATAGGAATAGATTTATGCATGTTGATCTGAAAGCATATCTAGGCTATCAGAAAATTAATAATAAAAATGATGATCTTAAATACATAGATAGTTATGAAGAAAGGATAATTAATAAAGATCGTGAAGAAAATGAATTGATAAAACTTAACTTGAATCTTAATAAAAAGAATAATTATCTAATTCTAAATACAGCTCCAAAAAGTTTAGATATTAGACCAGAAGGCAAGAGCGAAGAGGAAATAAATATTTTCATAGAGGAAGAAAAAAGAATCTTTGATAACGAAATACACTATTTTGACCATCCGAGCTTTGGTGTAATAATTTCAATTAAGGAAGTTTAACTTTTATAAAAAGCATTATCGTCAATGGAGTGATCGGTTGAGTCTTTTACAGACTTAAGTTCAGGAATCTGCTCTATAAGAGTTTTTTCTATTCCATCTTTTAAAGTAACATCAACCATTCCACACCCTTGACACCCACCTCCAAATTGAAGAATTGCAACACCAGTATTGGTAAATTCAATTAAGCTCACCTCTCCTCCATGGGATTCAAGCATTGGATTTATTTCATTATAAATCACGTAATTAATTCTATCTTCTGGAGGGCTATCTGGTGAAATATTAGGCAATCTTGCATTAGGAGCCTTTATAGTTAATTGTCCTCCAAATGTATCATTGTCAAAGTTAACCTCGGCATCAACAAGAAAAGGAATACTTCTTTTTTCAACATTAACATTCATTAAATCTAATTCAATAATCACATCATCTGGTTCAGCTTCATCTGGTTTACAATATGCCAAACAGGTTTCAGCTTTTGGCGTACCAGGATCAGATATAAAAATTCTTACAGAAAGATTTTCTTCATTCTTATCCTTCAATAAATTTGAAAGGTATTCTTCTGCTGATTTAGTAATATTAATTATTTCAGTCATAGTATGTGGTTAAAGAGAATATTTAATTCATTTTTAGGTATAAGATCAAAATCTGAACTAGAGGATGATATAAAAAAAGTAACTTTAGTTAGGCTTATTATCTTATTCTTAGTACTCAATATAACATTTATTAGCATAATATATTTTATAACCTCAATAATACTTAGTTAAATATGGATAAATTTACACGAGCCTTAGATCTTATTGGCAATCACTTTAGTGGCGATATTCTAATAAATCATAGTCCTGCAAATGGGTATAGGTCTCGATGTGAATTTGGCTATAAGAATGGTTTTTACACCATGTATGATTCGCATGGAAAGAGAATTGAGCTTCGCTCATTTGCTATAGCAAGACCATCAATTCAAAATATAATGCCCAAATTAATAGATTGTATAAATGACAATCATGAACTGAACAATAAGTTATTTCAAATAAATTTTAGGACAAATAGAAATGACCATCTATTAATATCATTAATCTATCACAAGCTTTTAAATGATAATTTAAAACAAAAAGCATCTGAGTTAGCAGATCAATTGAATATTGATATTAATATCAGAGCAAGAAAAGAGCTATTTTCAACTGGCTCAGAATTATTAATTGATAATATAAGTGTTAGTAATTCAACCTTGTATCAGACTGATCAATCATTTTATCAACCCAATCATTTTCATATGCCTAAAATGATAGATAAGGCAATTGAATACATTGATGAGCCATTTGATTTGCTTGAGTTATATTGTGGTTCTGGAACATTTACTCTTCCCTTGTCTTCGATTTTTAAAAACGTATTTGCAACTGAAAGTAATAGACAGTCCATAAAATGCATAACCAAATCAATCTCTGAACAAAAAATTAATAATATTAAGCATGCCAGACTTTCTGCAGAAGAAATTTCAGAAGCTTTTAATGGAAGAATATTTAGAAGAATGGCTGGTATTAGTATTACTGACTATAATTTCTCTCATATTCTTGTTGATCCACCTAGATCTGGGCTTGGTGAAGATGTAATACCTCTATTAAAGAAGTTTAAAAATATTATTTATATTTCTTGTAATTATGAAACGTACATAAAAGATTTAAAGATGCTTTCTGATTATAAAATTGCAAATATAGAGATATTTGATCAGTTTCCAAACACCCCTCATCTTGAAGTTGTATCTGTTATAAAAAA
>JABBBT010000015.1:9149-82496 GCA_018607365.1 SAR86 cluster bacterium | reverse complement strand
TATTTGATCAGTTTCCAAACACCCCTCATCTTGAAGTTGTATCTGTTATAAAAAAATATAATTAATCAGAATAGTTCTCATCTAATATTTAATTAATAAAGGTGAAACTGCACCTTTATTTTTATTTACTTTGTACCATCATAGTACTACACTACGACACATGAAAAAACTTAACCAAGCAATACTGCTACTTAAAACTAAATCAGAGGTTGATGAATTTTTAAATGACCTTTGTACACCAGCTGAATTAAAAGCTCTTGATGAAAGATGGGCAGTTGCTCAACTTCTGTATAGGGATGAAATGTCTTACAGAGAAATAGCTGCAAAACTAAATGCAAGCACCACAACAATTACCAGGGTGGCAAGATTTCTAACAAATGAGCCTTATAAAGGTTATCAAAAAATACTTAAAAGGATTAATAATGAAAAATAGACTGACAATAGCTATCCAAAAAGGTGGAAGGTTATCAGATCAAAGCAAAGATTTAATTAAAAAATCTGGAATTAATTTCTCAACCAAAGGAGATAAATTATTAGCAAAATCAAATAATCTTCCAATAGATATTCTATTTGTGAGAGATGATGATATACCCTCTTTAGTTTCTAATGGAGATGCTGATCTTGCAATTGTCGGAGAGAATGTCCTAATTGAGAAGACTCTATTTAAAAAAAATAATACTGTCAAAGTTTTAGATTTAGGATTTTCCAAGTGCAGGCTTTCTATTGCTGCTCCTGATAATAAAAAAAATATGCGGCTAGCAAATAAAAAAATAGCAACTTCATATCCTAATATTCTTAAAAAATATCTTTCTGATAATAATATCAATGCAACTGTAACTAACATACATGGCTCGGTAGAGCTAACTCCTTACATTGGCATGTCAGACTGTATATGTGATCTTGTATCATCAGGCGCAACGCTTGAAGCTAATAATCTAAAGGAAATTAAAGTAATACTTAATTCGCAAGCAGTACTTATTAAAAATAAGAAGTTATCAAAAAATAAAATATTGATAGCAGAAAAGGTAATAAACAGAATGGAGGGAGTTATCAATGCAATAGAGAGTAAATATGTGATGTTAAATGCCGACACAAAAAACCTTAAAGATATCTGTAAGCTTCTTCCTGGGTCTGAATCGCCAACCATAATTCCATTAGAGGATGAAAATAAAGTTGCTATTCATGCTTTGTGTCAGGAACCTATATTTTGGGAAACAATGGAACAGCTTAAAAATAAAGGTGCTTCGTCAATTCTAGTTATGCCAGTTGAAAAAATACTTAACTAATATGCAAAAAATAAAACTAAATAAAACTAATATGCTATTAAATACCGTGAGTAGCGATGCGTCCCCAGGTATCCTTAAAACAATAAGGAAATTTGAAAAAATGATTCTTGCAGATGGTGATGTTGGTATTAAAAATATTTCAATTTTATTAAAAGAAAAACCACTCAAAAACTTAAAGGTTACAACAAAAGAATTTGCCGAATCAGATAATAAAATAAATGATGAATTAAAATCAGCAATTTTGATAGCCTACTCTAATATTAAAAAATATCATGAAAACCAACTTCAACAATTAAAAACATCTAAGGTTGAAACAACCCCAGGCATTAATTTATGGTCAGAGTTCAAACCAATTGATAGAGTTGGATTATATATACCTGGAGGCTCGGCACCCCTATTTAGTTCCTTATTAATGCAAGCAATTCCAGCGCTTATTGCTGGCTGTAAAGACATAGTCATTTGCACTCCTCCTAATAAAAATGGAAAAATAGATCCTTCTATTTTATGGGTAGCAAAGCTTTTAAAAACAAGACAGGTATTCAAAGTTGGTGGCGCTCAAGCTATATTTGCTATGTCATATGGAACAAAGTCAGTCCCTAAATGTTTAAAAATATTTGGCCCAGGCAATCAGTATGTAAATGAAGCAAAGAAAAAAGTAAGTGTGCATACTCCTATTGATATGCCTGCTGGACCTAGTGAGGTTTATGTTGTTTCTGATGATATATCAAAATTAAAAATAATTGCTGCTGATCTTTTATCTCAACTTGAACATAGTCCTGATGCAAAAGCTGTGTTTATTACTAAAAATAAAAAACTTATTGAAAAAGTGAAACAAGAAATTAGTAATCAAAAAAATGAATTAAATAGAAAAACAATACTTAGCCAAAGCCTAGAAAATATAATTTTTGTTTTAGCAAATAAAGACTTGCAAATAATTGAATGCATAAATACAAATGCTCCTGAGCACTTAATTTTATTAGATCAAGATTACATTAAATATTCTGCTTACATTTTAAATGCAGGTTCTGTTTTTTGTGGTGTATTTTCTCCTGAATCATTTGGCGACTATGCATCTGGTTCCAATCACACCCTTCCAACTTCTGGGTATGCTAAATCATACTCAGGCTTAAGTGTTTCAGATTTTGGTAAAATAATTACATTCCAAACAGCAACAGCACAAGGTTTTAATAACTTATCAAATACGGTAAAAATCCTAGCAATGGCTGAAGACCTTGATGCACATGCAAATGCAGTTTCTGTACGACAGTCATTTGCAGATAAAGCAATCAATAAAAAACAAAGATCTTCATTTATTTCGAGATCAACAAATGAAACAGATATATATATTAATTTAAATATTGATGGGACTGGTCAATATAATGTAAATACAGGACTGAAATTCTTTGATCATATGCTTGAGCAATTTGCAAAACATGGTTCATTTGATATATCTATTCAAGCCTTGGGAGACTTAGACATAGATGAGCATCATACAATCGAAGATGTAGCGATAACCCTTGGGGAAGCCTTTAATAAAGCAATAGGAAAAAGATCTGGCATTGAGAGGTATTCCTCAAATGAAACTCTTGTAATGGATGAGACGCTTTCTACTGTATCTATAGATATGGCCTCTAGAACAATGCTGCAGATGGATTATCCAGTATTAAAAGAATATGTTGGTGACTTTCCAACTGAAATGTTTGAACACTTCTTTATTTCATTTATTAATGCCCTAGGATTTACTTGTCATATTTCTACAAAAGGTAATAACTCTCATCACATTGTTGAGGCTACTTTTAAGAGCTTTACTAGAGCATTGAGCAAAGCATTGAAATTCAACAATTCACAAATTCTCTCTACAAAAGGAATATTGTGAAAATAGGAATTGTAGACTGCGGTGGTGCTAATCTTAATTCTATATATTACTCCTTAAAAAACAGACTTGGTATTGATGTTGTAATCTCATCATCTAAAAATGAGTTAGAAAAAACTGATGGCTTGATATTACCTGGGGTTGGGTCTGCTGGTGTGGTCATGAATTATCTTAATGATAAAAAACTAGATAATTTTATATTTAATACCAATAAGATGACTCTTGGAATTTGTATTGGCATGCATATACTATTTGATTCTTCAGAAGAAAATGATACTCAGTGCCTTGGAATAATAAGTGGACAAATAAAAAAATTTATTTCAACAGACTTTTCAATTCCTCAGATGGGATGGAATCACATTGAGGGATTAGATGATTACAAAGATCTAAGTAATTACTATTATTTTGCGAATAGCTTCTACTCAGATAATACTACTAGAGCGTTTGGTTACAGTGAATATATTAATAAATTTACATCTATAGTTCAGAAAGATAACTATATTGGTTGTCAGTTTCACCCTGAAAAATCATCACTAGCTGGTGAAAACTTCCTTAAATATTTTATAAGCCAAATATGAAAATAATTCCTGCAATTGATATTCTTGATGGTAAATGTGTTCGATTATATAAAGGTGATTTTAATAAAGTAACAACATATTCAGAAGACCCGGTAGAACAGGTTAAAAGATTCATGGATGAAGGTTTTACATATATTCATATTATAGATCTTGATGCAGCCCTATCAGGGGAATGTAAGAATTTAAAATTGATTGAGACGGTTGCTAAAATAAATGGCTTAAGTATTCAGGTTGGAGGTGGCATAAGGTCAATTGAAAGGATTAAAAATTTATTTTCTACTGGTGTTGATAGGTTGATTGTTGGTACTGCTGCAATAACAGATAAAGATTTTCGCAATAATATTTATCAACAAGTTAATTATTCAAAAATAGTATTTGGTCTAGATTTTAAAATAACAAATAACCAGCCAATGCTTTCTGTTAATGGCTGGACTGAGGATACAAATATAGGTCTTTTTGATTACATAAATAATAATAAATGGATTAAAAACGTCCTCGCCACAGACATATCAAAAGATGGAACGCTTGATGGACCCAATATAGATATATATAAACAGTTACTTTTAAACAAAAATATTAATTTAACAGCGTCTGGCGGTATTGGATGTTTGGATGATATTAAAAATCTAATAGATATCGGAAGTCAGGAGTGTGTTGTTGGAAAAGCTATTTATGAGAATAAAATATTACTTAAGGATCTTTTAAATGCTAACTAAAAGGATAATTCCATGCCTTGATGTTAAGGATGGTCAAGTTGTAAAAGGCGTAAAGTTTAAGAACCATAAAGTAGTTGGTTCTATTTTAGATTTAGCCAAAAAATATTCTGATGAAGGAGCTGATGAGCTCGTATTTTACGATATCAGTGCAAGTACAAATAATACAATGGTTTCAAAAAAATGGATTGAAGAAATAGCTAAGAATATAAATATACCATTCTGTGTAGCAGGTGGAATTAACAGTATTGAAAGCGCCAGATTAATTCTTAACTCTGGTGCAGACAAAATATCAGTAAATACACCAGCAATAGAAAATCCAATTTTAATAAATGAACTAGCAAAAGCTTTTGGCAGTCAATGTGTAACAGTAGGAATAGATTCTATGCAGGAGAGCGATCAATACATTGTTTATTCAAAAACCGGGAATGTTAATACTTCATTTAATACAAAAATTTTAACTAAAGATTGGATAATAAAAGTTCAAGAGCTTGGAGCTGGTGAGATTGTACTTAATTGCATGAATCAAGATGGTGTTAAAAGAGGTTTTGATATAAAACAATTGAACTATATGAGTGATGTCATTAATGTCCCTCTTATAGCATCTGGCGGTGCCGGTAAAGAAATAGATTTTTTCAATGTTTTAAATAATCCTAAAATAAGTGGAGCTTTAGCTGCATCTGTCTTTCATAATAGTGAAATACAAATAGAGGATTTAAAGAATTTTCTTAAACAAAATAATATACACATAAGGTAAAAAAATGAATTTTGATAATATTAAATGGAATGAGAAAGGACTTATACCTGCTGTAATTCAAGATGATGTAACATCCTCTGTATTAATGCTGGGTTATATGAATCAAGATTCTTTGAAGAAGTCCTTGAAATCTAATGAGGTTACTTTTTTTAGTAGATCTAAAAATAGGCTATGGACAAAAGGTGAAGAGTCCGGCAATAAATTAATAATTAAAAATATTATTTTAGATTGTGACCGAGACACTCTCCTAATCCAAGCCACACCATTAGGGCCAACATGTCACACAGGTACTATTTCTTGTTTTGGAAATGATCATTTATCCTTTGATATGATACAAAAACTAGAATCGATTATTGACGAAAGAAAAACTTCAATGAACGAGGGTTCATACATTTCTAGTCTTTTCAAAAAAGGTGTTAAAGAAATTGCTAAAAAAGTTAATGAAGAAGCTGGTGAAACTGCAATAGCTGCTGTAACAAATGATGGAAGGCTTATAGAAGAAGCAGCTGATCTTGTTTTTCACTTATTGGTATTATTAAGGTCCCAAGATAAAAAAATGGAAGATGTAACGGATAAATTATATGAAAGAAGTGCTAATCAATAGATTTATACTCGATGTAATCAATAATTAACCGACCCCTATCTGGATCTGCTAAGTTACTACATTCTTCATCATGACAGTACATATTAGTATCTACACCAAAAGTATCATAGTCTCCACCCGAGGCGACATTAAGTAATAAATAAAAACTCTCATTAAATGGGTAATAGTTTGAATTAAATTCTGTAGAGTCCGATGATTCCTCATAAAATGGAGTTTCCTGCGTATCTAGGTAAACTTTGATAGAGTTCTCTTGCCATTCAAAAGTAACAGAATGAAATTTGTCATGAAAGTTTACTGAATTAGGAACAGTTTCAGCCTTGTTAATCATAACTCTGCTCATAGAGTTACCAAAATGAAGAGTCGCACCAATTTCATTGGCAACCCTTCCCCTTGCTTCCATTAGATCTATTTCGCCGTCAGTTGGCCATGTTTTTGTGCCTTCAATGAATCCTTGAGGAAGCATCCATACAGCTGGCCAGTGCCCAGTTCCATCAGGAACCTTAAAGCAAATCGTAATCCTAGAAGGTTTTTCAAAAATTTTCTTGGAAGATGTTATGACTCTTGCTGATGTATGCGGCCATTCATAAGAACAACTTCCATCAGCGCAATACGGATCTTGAAAAACATTACTAGTGTTATAAATAGGTTGTATTTTAAGATACCCATCTTCAATAAAAAGATTTTCTGTAGTATTTGTTATTGAGTCATAGTTTTTAGCATAACCTTCTCCTGGTCCAGTATAGTATTGAAGTTCATTATTACCCCAACCACCTACCCAGGAGCCATCACTAGCACTAAAACCATTACCTAGTTGGTAAGTAAATATGTCTTCATTGAATGTATTAGAGTCAAAATTTTCGATCCAATAGCTAGATGAATTATTAATTGGGTCTTTGCAATATGAAGCTTTATCTTCACTATAAATATCTGAACCATCTACACTTGATACCTCAACGGTTATGGTACTGGTTGCATTTGATGTTCCACTTGCACCAGAACATGTCAAAGTGAATGAATAGGTTTTAGCTTCATCAAGAGTAATATCCTCAGAACCGTTTAATGATTTTGTCCCACTCCAATCACCAGAAGCAGAGCAAGAGTTTGTATTACTTGTTGTCCAAGATAATGTTACTGAAGTGTTGATTGATACAGAGCTAGCAGTTGATGCGAATGTGTTAATCATTGGATCTGATGGCATTCCAGTTCCACCATTGTTGTCACTTGATGAGTCACCCATACCTCCCCCACCACCACATGAAACTATAAATAAACTAATAAGAATATAAAATTTAATTTTCATTGAATATGTTAGTAAAATTTATTGAATAGGGAAATTTTATAGATATAAAAAAAATTATCTAGTTAATTTGTAATCCAAGCTATATTAATTTTGATTTATAAATTCATTAGTTAAATTTTTCATTTCTTTTCTTAGAACGAAAAGTGCTATTAAGTTTGGAATAGAGACTAAAGCTACAACCACATAAGCAATATTCCATACTATTGTTGTATCTATAACGGCCGCTAATATAAAACATAAAACATAAAAATTTCTATACCAAAACACACCCTTCTCACCAAAAATATATGCTGTAGATCTATCTCCGTAATAACACCAGGTTATTGCAGTAGAAAAAGCAAATAAAAGTAATGCGATAGCTACCAACTTACCACCATATTCTCCAAGCGCACCTTGTGAAAATGCTTTAGCAGTAAGCTCAGCTGAGCTTACCAAGGACTTACCTTCAACTAATACAGGTTCTAAGACCTTACCTTTAATTACATTTAAGGTACCGGTATAAAGGTTTTTATTATCAGCAGACTTAACAACCACATTCTCAGCAATTGATCTAGAATGAAGTATTGTAATATCAGAATTTATTAATTTACCATTTTCAATATTTATAGATCCAGAAAATTCACTCACATCAGAATTAATAGATTGAACATACTTTGTTAACTGTTCCATATGTTCAGGATGCATATATGTACCATCAACATTCTCTTGGTCACTATATGTACCCTCAAGAATTACCATATCAGTCTTAGAGAAAGTAGTATCAAATTTTTCGGTCCAGACTCCACTTGATAATATAACTAAGGCTGTAACACTACATACAACAATCGTGTCAATAAATGGCTCTAATATAGAAACAACACCTTGATCAATCGAAGTATTTTTTGAAGATGCATGAGCAATTGGAGAGGAGCCTTGCCCTGCCTCATTAGAATATAATCCTCTAGCAACACCATATTTCAAGCTCATAGCAAAACTTGCACCTAAAAATCCACCAACAGCAGCTGATCCAGTGAAAACTTGAGCAAAAATAGCGTTGAAAGAAGGAATAATATTTTGATAGTTTTCTATAAGAATAAAAAGAGCTCCTCCAAAATAGATTAGTCCCATAATAGGGATAATTTTACTTGCAACAGAAGCAATCCTTTTTATGCCACCAATTATAATAAACCAAAGCAAAATACCTAAAAACAATCCAGTAAATAGTTTAGGAACTGCAAACTCAGTATTCATTACTAGAGCTATATTATTAATTTGCGGCATATTTCCCGAACCAATAGCAGTAATCATCATTAAAAAAGCAAAAAGTATTCCCGCCCATTTCATATTTAAAGCGTGTTCTATATAGTACATTGGTCCGCCAGAAATAGACCCATCTTCAAGCTTAGTCCTATATTTATGACCCATTGTTACTTCAACAAACTTAGTAGTCATTCCAAAAATAGCCGTTATCCACATCCAGAATATTGCCGCTGGACCACCAGTCCAGATAGCCAATGCAACACCACCTATATTTCCAGTACCAACTGCTCCAGACATAGCAGTAGTAAGCGCTTCAAAAGCTGTTGTTTCTCCTTCTGCGTCTGCTTTAGTATTTTTACCTGAAACTAATTTCCATGCCTTGGAAAAAAATCTAAACTGAGGAAACCCTAAATAAATAGTAAAGAATATACCTGTCCCAACTAGCAATATGGGAAACCACCAAGAACCACTCAGGTTACTATCTAATAATAATAAAAATTCATTAAATTGATTCATTGTTTGCCTCTATTGATTATTAGACCAAGCTTCCAATTCGGTATACCCACCAACCAGCTCACTATCAATTTTTATTTGTGGAAAGGTTCTTGCCATTGGAAACATTGCAAAAAAATCTTCTCTAGTAAAATCTTCATCTAACTGTTTATATGAGTATTCATAATTTTCGCGCTCACATAACGCTTTTGCTTTATCGCAGTATGGGCACTGAAGTTTTCCGTATATCTCAATCATGTTAGTATTCCTTAAATATTTAATTAATTATAAACAAAAAATGTCATTATTTAACCTTAAAAACAAATCAATTCTTATAACTGGTTCCTCTAGAGGAATTGGCAAGGCTATAGCACGTCATTCTGCTCTTCATGGTGCAAAAGTTATTATCTCTTCAAGAAAAATTGATGCATGCAATGAAACTGCTTCGGAAATTAATAACGAAATTGGTGAGGAAGTTGCATTCCCCATTGCCTGCAATATAAGTGATCAAGAGCAACTTCAAAATCTAGTAACAACCACAATTGATTTATTGGGCGGGATAGATACGCTAGTTTGCAATGCAGCAACGAATACACACATGGGATCAATGCTTGATATGACTGGAGAACAGTTTGATAAGGTTATGAATAACAATATTAAATCTACTCAAACATTATGTAATCTTTGTATTCCTCACATGAGAGATAAAAATGATGGGTCAATAATTATTATTTCAAGTATAGCTGCTATCAAAGGAAGTTCTATTTTAGGTGCTTACAATATAAGCAAAGCAGCTGATGTGATGATTGTTAAAAATATAGCGGCTGAATTTGGTCACTATAATATTAGAGCAAACTCTATTGCTCCTGGCTTAATCAAAACAGATTTTGCTAAAGGTTTATGGGAGAATCCTGATATTTTAAAAAGTGTTCTGACAACCACTCCAATGAGAAGAATTGGTGAAGCTGATGAAATAGCTGGTGTCGCAGTAATGCTTGCGTCAAAAGCTGGAAGCTATATTAATGGAGAAACAATAGTTGTTGATGGTGGAACTACTATTGCTTAATAGATATTTTTAGCTGACTTAAAAAATAATTCATTACATGAGTTTCATTAATTGAGCTTACGGAATAAAAATCAAACCTAAGATTATTTAATTCATCAATAATATTGGAGATTTTTAATTTATTAAAATTAGTTTTATTAAATTCTTTATAAGTACCGCTTAATCCACTTCCAGTTAATCTTGATTTAAGAAGTATCTTTAAAAACTCTATTAAATAGTTAATTTTTTCTATAAAGCCAATATCGATGTCATTAAGATCTTTTAATACTTGAACTTGATCAACTTTATTAGAAGTAAATTTATCAATTAAAATAACAAAATCTTTATATGAGTTTTGGTTGTTATTTTGTATATCTTCCAGAATATTAAATGGGGTTGCGAAACTAGGAAAATCCATTGCCGTATATTCAGTAATACCTTCATTAGAGAGCCAATTATTAACACCTTCAGGTGATAAATTTTTTATATTAATAAGTTGGCATCTGCTATATATCGTCTGATTCAGAGACCTTGGTCTATTTGTTGTCATAATGATATATGAGAATGATGCTGGCTCTTCGAGGGACTTTAAAAGCGCGTTTTGAGCTTCGTTAGTCATTAAATCTGCATTATGTATCAAAGCAACTTTATTTTTAGCTATAGATGGTGTTAAATTTAAAAAAGATATTACATCTCTAAAGCCCTTTTCATCATCCCAGTTTTTGCTTTCTTTTCTTCTGCTAATGTCATTAACGCCAAGCTTGTCTTTATCAAGAACATACATGTCAGGATGGCTATTATTATGAATAAGGCTCATGTGATCCCTGCTGCTATTTTCAGAAGGGTTAATAATAATGCTCTCGCATATTTTATTTGCAAGAATGTTTTTACCTATTCCACTAGGTCCATTAATTATTATTCCGTGGGGCAAGTTTTTAAAATTTATATCTATATAAATATCATTAAGCCATTTATATTTCTCTATACTCATAAAAGAGGGTTTACATGATCAATAATACTTTTATTTATATCATCTATAGATTGCATTGCATCAATAACTTTTATTCTACTTTGGTTATTGTTAGCTATTTCTAGATAGCCCTCTCTAACTTTTTTAAAGAACTCGTTGCCTGCAGATTCAATTCTATCTTTCACATCATTAACTTTTCTTTCAAAGCCATCTTGAACAGAAATATCTAAAAGGAAAGTCAAACAAGGTTCTGGGCAATTAATGAAAGTAATTAGACTCTGAATAAAATCAATAGGGAGATTCCTACCAAAACCTTGATATGCTAAAGATGCATCATAAAATCTATCAAATAGAATAATATCTGAGTTAGAGTTGTTAACCTTTTCTGAGATGAGCTGCGCCCTAGCAGCAAACATTAATAATAGCTCTGACTCACTTGAAAGATTTTCTTTTGAATCTAATAGTATTGATCTTATGCTTTCGCCAGTAATGGTTGAACCTGGCTCTCTTAAAATTTCAGTATTATATCCATTGGTCTCAAGATATTCTTTTAGTAAATTAATCTGAGTAGATTTACCAACGCCTTCTATTCCTTCAAAACTAAATATTTTCACTTGTTAAGACCTAATATATTAATCATTTCTAAATGCTCTTCATAGGTTTTAGAAAAATAATGAGAAGTTTTTGAATTAGCGACAAAATATAAATAATTACCTGGAACTGAATTTATAGCAGCCTCTATTGAAGAAAGAGATGCCATAGATATTGGAGTTGGTGGTAAGCCTTTTATCATATATGTATTGTATAAATTATTTTTATTAAGAATATCAGATTTTTTTATATCTCCATCAAAATTTGGTAATAAACCATAGATAATTGTTGGGTCTGCTTGAAGTCTCATGCCCAATGTTAATCTTTTAAGAAAGACTCCTGCAATTAATGGTTTTTCTTGATTATTACCTGCTTCTTTTTCAATTATAGAGGCAAGAATAATAGCTTCATTAATGTTTTTTAAAGGATTATTAGGTGGCTTATTTAACCAAAGTTTTGATACTGTATTGAATAAACGATCATGACTGGCTTGCAATAAAGATGATGCCTTCATTGAGTCTTTATAGAAATAAGTATCAGGATAAAGAATTCCTTCTACAAATGGTGTTTGTCTCTTTATGCAGTTTAGATTAAAGCAATCAATATCTAAAAAGCTATTCTCAAGCTCTTTTTGTACATCATAAATATTTGCCCCATCTTTGATAACTAACTTATGAGTCGAAGTATTTCCCTGGCTTAAATCTAAGAAAATCTCTTTTAAATTTTTTTCTTCTACTTTGTATTTACCAGCTTGAAAACTATCAATATTTTCAATCACAAGAAATACTTTAAAAAAAATAGTATCTAAAATATTACTCTTTACTAAATTATCTAAAGTTCTTGTCATTGACTCACCTTGTTTTACAACAATATATTCATCTTTGGCGGGTTCAAAATTAATAAAGGCATGATATGGCCCTACAATAGATATAGTAAATATTATTATTAAATTAATGTAAAAGAGTGTTTTCATTAAAACTTATAGTGTCATAAATAAAAAAAGGATTCTATTAAAGAATCCTTTCGAATATCATTTCATGTAAGAAATGAATAATTTTGCTAGTTGGTATTTCTAAGAATTAGAATTAATGTAATCTACCGCTTCGTTAACAGTAGAAATCTTTTCAGCATCTTCGTCTGCTATTTCAAGATCAAATTCTTCTTCAAGTGCCATAACAAGTTCAACAGTGTCTAAAGAGTCAGCACCAAGATCATCTACAAAAGATGAATCACTTTGTATTTCATCAATTGCTGTACCAAGTTGGTCACTAACTATTTTCTTTACTTTATCTTCAACGCTCATAATTTCTCCCAATTGAAAAGAGGCTCATTTTACATCTAATATCAAAAAGATGCACATTTATTAATGCATAAATAGCCCGCCATCAATAGAGATAGTTTGCCCTGTTATATATTGAGATTCGTCACCAGCAAGAAATGCAACTAACTCTGAAACATCTTCGGGTGAGCCAAGCCTATTTAAAGGTATATCTTTAATAATAGTATTTTTAGAACCCTCATCCAAAAAAGAGGTCATATCAGTTTCTATAAAACCTGGCGCTACAGAATTGACTGTAATATTTCTGGATCCTACTTCTTTTGCCAAGGATTTAGTAAACCCGCTTAATCCAGCCTTTGCAGATGAATAATTTACCTGACCTGGATTTCCCATTAATCCAGATATAGATGATATGTTTATAATTCTTCCATATCTATTCTTGATCATATTTTTTATAAAAGCTTTTGTTAAATTAAATGTTCCAGTTAAATTAGTTGCCAAAACATTATCCCATTCATCGTCTTTCATGCGAAGAAAGAGCTGATCAGACGTTATGCCAGCGTTATTAATTAATATGTCTGGTAATAAGTTTTGCTCCTTGAGTTTGGTTGCACAATCCTTAATAGACTCTCGACATGTAATATCAAGTTTTAGTGGAATTAGATTGTCTGAGGGTTTATCAAATTTAAACTCACTTCTTGCAGTTCCTATGACTTTGTATCCAAGACTAGCAAGATGAATTGCTATAGCTGCGCCGATTCCTCTAGAGGCACCTGAAATAAGTACTACTTTTTTATCCATATATGTTATTAAAATTATCTTTAAAATTATCAGAACTCATTGTTAATATATTACTCAGGCCATTGGTTTTAGCAAGACCTGAAAGAACTCTTCCCGGCCCGCATTCGACAACAATTCCATCAAGCATATTAATCTTTTCCATTGTCTTGAGCCATTGAACTGGTTTTATAAGTTGGTCAGTTAATTTTTGAGCTATATCATCATCGTTATTACCTTCTAATGCATCCACATTGTGAATAATAGGAATAGTAGGATTATTAAACTTAATATTTTTCATTTCTTCAGAAAGAAGTATTGAGGCTGATTGCATTAAATTACAATGAGAGGCAACACTAACCTTTAGTTGAATAGTTCTTTTGGCACCAGCGACTTTGCACTTTTCAGCAGCTAAGGCTGCAGCCTCATGTGAGCCAGCTATAACAACTTGGTTTGCAGAGTTAATATTAGCAGGAGCTACAATTTCATCTAAGGTTTCTCTAACCTCATCACAAATTGAATATATGGTCTCAATATTAAGGTTAAGTATTGCAAACATAGACCCAACATCTGATTTTTCCATAAATAGACCTCTTTTATAAACAAGGTTCAAAGCTGTTTTGAAATCAATGCTACCAGAGGCAACAAGTGCTGAATATTCACCAAGTGAATGCCCTGCCATGATATTAGGTGTTAATTCTGTAATAGATAAAAATTTTTTATAATATAAGTAAGATGTTGCAAGTAAAGCAGGTTGGGTAAAAGAGGTTTGGTTTAACTTATCATCAGGGCCACTTTGAATAACATCCAATAAATCAAAAGATAGTGTCTCTTTTGATGCAGAGGAAATAAAATCGAGATCTTCGCTATTAAATGAGGATAACATCCCCAGGGATTGGGACCCCTGTCCAGGGAAAAGTAAACTTATATGCCTAGGCATAAACTAAGCAGATGTTTCTTCTACTTCTTTTTCTACTTTTCTTAAGTCTTTAACAAGTCTTCCTTTATAAAAACCATCTTTAGTCATTTGATGTCTAGCATGTTTTTCACCAGATACAGGATCTATAGATAATGTAGATGCTGTGAGTGAATCATGAGATCTTCTTTGACCTCTTCTAGACCTTGTAACTTTACTTTTTTGAACTGCCATACTAACCCTTTAAAAAAAACGTATCCTAACAAATATATACCATTATTGATAGATTTTTTTATTCTAATAAATTAAGAATTTTTTCAAAGGAATCATCGATATCTGCCTTACCTTTAATTAAATTATTGTTCTGATCTATAAACTCTATTTCTGATGCATGTAATGTCATTCTTTTTGTTTTATTAAATGGTTTGCTTTTATTGAATGTGCGATCGCCATATTTATCATCATTTAAAACAGGATGGCCAATATGATTAGCCTGAACTCGAATCTGATGAGTTCTTCCAGTGGCAATATTTACACTAACTAAGCAAGACTGATTAAGTTTTTTTAAAGGTTTAAATGTTGAAACAGCCTCTTTACCATTATCTGAAATTATAGATTTTTGTGTATTTTCTTCAGAAGATGTCTCGATAAATAAATCAACTTTAATTTTTTTCTTTAAATGACCTTTCAATATAGCAAGATAGGTTTTATTGACTTTTTTAAGCACAAGTTGTTCATTAAAATGTCTATTAGATTTCTTATTTTTTGATACAACAAGACATCCAGAAGTCTCCTTATCAATTCTATGACAAAGATCTAATGAATCATTCATAAAAGATCTCAAGATAGATATCACACCATTTGGGCTATTTGTACCTCCATGGACTGGTAGGCCGTGTGGTTTATTAAGTATTAGATAGTTATCATCTTCATGGATAATATTATTTTTAATAAGATTAATGAGACTTTCAGAGAAAACTGATTTTTTTTCTAAACTTGGATCATTTATTAAATATGGAGGTATTCTGATAATATCATCTTTATTAATTTTAGTATGAGGCTTAACTCTTCCAGAATTAATTCTTACCTCCCCTTTTCGAATAATGCTATAAATTTTAGATTTAGGTACATCTTTATATATAGATAGAAGAAAATTATCTAATCTTCTTCCGTGATTATCATCATTAACTTCTATTTTTTTGACAGGCATGTGACAAATCTATAGGATATAGTCCTAAATAACTAGATAAACTAGTTAAATATTAAAGAAAGATAAATACAACAGTTTAAATACAACTCTCTTAAAGAGTTAATCATCCAAGCAATATAACGTAAGACTTGATGATAGAAGCTTTAAAATAAGCACACTGCTGACTTATCTTCCTATACATAGGGAGAATAAAATGAAAAGAATTTTAATAAACTCATCATATGGTGATGAGCTTCGCGTGGCTTTAGTTGATGGGGCTAAGCTATATGATTTTGATACTGAGTCACCTGATAAGGTCCTTCTAAAGGGTAGTATATTTAAAGCAACTGTCTCAAGAGTAGAGTCAAGCCTTGATGCTGCTTTTGTTAACTTTGGTTCAGAAAGGCATGGCTTTCTTCCATTAAAAGATTTATCTAATGATTTCTTTAAAAAGAACTCGGAAGGTAGAAAAGAATGTACTTTGAAAGAAGGTCAGGAAATAATTGTTCAAGTAACAAAAGAGGAAAGAGGAACTAAAGGCGCAGCTCTTACAACTCAAATAGGATTGGCCGGAAGGTTTATTGTACTTATTCCAAACTCATCAAGATCTGGTGGTATATCAAGAAGAATAAGTGGAGAAGAGAGAGATCAAATCAAGCAAGCGTTAGATTCAATCAATATTCCAGATAATATGAGCGCTATAGTTAGAACTAATGGACTTGGAAGAAGCTCTGAAGAATTAAGTCTTGATCTTGCATACCTGCTAGCCTTATGGGAAGAGATTAATAAAACTATACCTGAGGCACCCTCTCCTGCACTTATATACAGAGATGATAAGTTGATAGTAAGAGTTGTAAAAGATTATTTCAAAGATGATATTGAAGAAATTTTAATTGATGATAAAGATACATATATTGAAGCAAAAGAGTTCATCGAATCTGTAATTCCAGATCATGCTGATAAAGTAAAGTTATATGATGAGGAAATCCCATTATTTAATCGCTATCAAATTGAATCACAAATTGAATTAGCTTTTCAAAGAGAAATATCCTTAACATCCGGTGGATCTATTGTCATAGACCCAACTGAAGCAATGACAGCAGTAGATGTAAACTCTGCAAGATCAACCAAAGGTAAAGACATTGAAGATACAGCTTATAAGACAAATCTTGAAGCTGCAAAAGAAGTAGCAAGACAACTAAGACTTAGAGATGTTGGTGGATTGGTTGTTATAGATTTTATAGACATGCTTGATACAGCTCACCAGGAAAAGGTTGAGTCAGCTTTTAGAAAAGCAGTTTACTCAGATAGAGCTAGAGTCCAAATATCAGGAATATCTAAGTTTGGATTATTAGAAGTATCAAGACAAAGACTTAGACCATCACTTAATGAATCCTATGATATAGAACATGTTTTGGTTAGAGGGCCTAGATCGCTAGGCTTATCAATCTTAAGAATAATAGGAGAGGATTCAGCTAAAGATAATACTGGAGAAATACAGGTTTATGTTCCAGCTGACGTAGCTAGTTATCTGTTAAATGAAAAAAGACAAGACATTATAAACATTGAAAAAACCAATAATATTAGAGTAATGGTTATTGCTGACCCTTATAAATCTCGACCTTACTATAAGGTGGTTAGAATTAAAGCCTCGGATATAAAAAATATTGATTCTTATAAACTAACTCCTAATAGCCCTGAGCCTAGTACAGACTGGAGAGATGATAAAAATCAATCTAAGGCCATGAAGCCATTAGTTGATGGAATTAAACCACCAAAAATGCCCAAGAAGAAAAAAGAAGGCCTCGTAGGCTGGATAAAAAGTATTGCGGGTATAGATAAAGAAGAAAAACCTAAAAAGAAAACAACCAGATCAACTAATCAAAATAGGAACAAAAAACCTAGACAAAATTCTAAGCCAAGAACAAACAACAAAGGAGCAGCTCAAAAAAATACACAAAGGAATCCTAATCAGAGATCAAACCCGAATCAGAAGCCAAGCCCTAATCAAAAAAATACAAGGAATCAAAATACTAAGAATTCGAATGAGTCTTCTGTAAAAAAAGCTAATGTCAAGATTGATAAGCCAGTTGAGCCAAAAAAAGTTGCTGAAAACAATGCCACTCAGAGTAAACCTTCGGAGAAAACTACTAATAAAAATCCTGTAAATACCAAACCAAAGGTTGATAAAAAAATTGTACAAGAGCCTAAAAAACAAGTAAAAAAAGAACCTGCTATTAGAGAGATTGTTAAAGAGCCAAAAGCAAAGGTAAAAATTCCAACTAGAGCTTCGAACGATCCGCGATATAAGAGTTAATTAGTCTTCCAGATAAGGTAGAGTTAGGTGGCGTCTTTGGTAAGTTGTTGATACCAAACCATTTTGCTTCAACTATTTCTATTCCATCTACATTAATTTCACCAGATGCGTATTCACACTCGTAACCAATCATTAACTGGCTTGGAAATGGCCACGATTGGCTTCCAAAATACTTAATATTTTTAACTTTAAGACCAACCTCTTCTTCAACTTCTCTTTCAAGAGTTTGCTCGGCAGTCTCAGAAGTTTCTATAAATCCAGCTAAGACACTAAAGAGTCCTTCTGGAAACATAGCATTTCTAGCCAAAAGAATTTGATTATCTTTCTTAATTAAACAAAGCACACATGGTGATATGGTCGGATAAGTCATAATATTATTACAAGAACAAAATAAAGCTCCTTCTTTTTTATCCTCATTTTTAACAGCTCCACAATATCCACAATGTTTATTGCTTTTTAGCCAATGCAACAATTGGTTAGCTCTACCAACAAGATTTAAATCATCTTCATTAAGCATAGACATCATTTGACGTAAGTCATATTCAACTAGTGATGTATATCCCTGCTCATTCAATTGGAAGTTAGAATAAGTGACATCTACTGCATAGATATTGGATTTACCATTGATAGCAATACCTATTTTTGTGCACTCAACCTCATAATTTAAGAAGGATTCCTCAAGCATGAAAGTTTTTTGATCTAGGTCATAAATGACTTTGCCATCCTTATACATAATAAAAATATTATTATTATTAGGTTTAAACTCGAAAAATCTTTTAAAATACATATATAACTTATAAATTTATTTAATTACTTATACCTATGATAAATACAATACAAAAAATGTTTTTAGGCAATTCACCAAGTTGGTACAAGTCTACCATTGTAGTGTTTCTAATAATTAATCCAATAGCCTTAATAGTTTTAAATTCACTTAATTACAATGGTGAATTTATTGTTGGTTGGATGTTTCTATTAGAGTTTATTTTTACATTGGCATTAGCTTTAAAGTGCTATCCCCTCCAACCAGGAGGTCTTCTTGCAATTGAAGCCATAGTTTTAGGTCTTACAACCACTGATAACATTCTGCATGAAATTGAAAATAATCTTGAAGTTATACTTTTACTAGTATTTATGGTTGCCGGAATATTCTTTATGAAGAATTTAATGTTAACAATTTTTACTAAACTTCTTCTTAAGATAGAATCTAAAACCTTACTTTCACTTCTTTTCTGTATTTCAGCAGCGGTATTATCAGCATTCTTAGATGCGCTTACTGTTACAGCTGTTTTGATTGGAGTAACTATAGGATTTTATAGAGTATTTCATACAGTATCTTCAGGAAAAGTTTTCAGTGATCATGGGCATGATTATCTTGATAACTCATTACTTGATGGTGCTGGTCATGAAGATATGGAAAAATTCAAAGGGTTTCTAAGAGACTTGGTCATGCATGGTGCAATTGGAACAGCTCTTGGTGGTGTTTGTACAATTGTTGGGGAACCACAAAACTTATTAATAGCTAAAATTGCTGGTTGGGAGTTTATAGAATTCTTTATGAGAATGGCGCCTATTACAATGCCTGTATTTGTAGCAGGTTTAATAACATGTGTTTTTGTAGAAAGATTTTCAATAGCAGGTTTTGGTAATCAATTGCCAGAAAATATTAGAAAAATCTTTAATGATTTTGATGAGTATGAAAAACAAAATACAACTGCAACACATAAAGCTGAGCTATTAGTAGAGGGATTAGTTGCTATCTTCCTAGTTGTAGCACTTGCACTTCATGTGGCTGCTGTTGGTCTGATTGGTTTAGCAGTCATCATTCTTTTAACATCTTTTAAAGGTATTACTCAAGAGCATGATTTAGGAGAAGCATTCCATGAAGCTCTTCCATTTACAGCTTTGTTAGCAGTCTTTTTTGCAATTGTTAGTGTTATCCATGATCAACATCTATTTTCTCCTGTAATTAACTTTGTTCTAGCACAAAGCGCTGATACCCAACCTCCTCTATTTTTTGTAGCAAATGGAGTGTTGTCTGCTATTAGTGATAATGTTTTTGTGGCAACAATATATATTAATGAAGTTAAGGCCGCACTTGATAACGGGTTAATTACAAGACAGGAGTTTGACAATTTAGCTGTTGCAATCAATACAGGTACAAATATACCAAGTGTTGCAACCCCAAATGGACAAGCTGCATTTTTATTTCTACTTACATCGTCATTAGCACCTTTAATTAACTTATCCTACCTAAGAATGGTAATGATGGCCTTGCCTTATACTATAGTTCTCTCAATAGTTGGTTTTATATCAATAGTATTTCTGCTTTAGATATGTCTTTTGCCAAAGAGCACAAGGTTTGTATTGCCCCAATGATGCAGTACACAGATATGCATGATAGGTATCTCTTGAGGTTGATTTCAAAAAAAGTTTATTTATATACCGAGATGGTCACCACAGGAGCCATTCTATTTGGGAAATGCTTTCATCAATTAGAATATAACCCTCAAGAACACCCTGTAGCTGTTCAGCTAGGAGGCTCTGATATTAAAGACTTAGTTGAATGCGCAAAAATATCTGAAGACTATGGTTATGATGAGATTAATTTAAATGTTGGTTGTCCTTCAGATAGAGTTCAAAAAGGTAGATTTGGAGCATGTCTGATGCTTGAGCCTAATCATGTAGCTGATTGTTTGAGCTCGATGCAAGATAATGTATCTATTCCAGTATCAATTAAATGTAGGTTAGGCGTAGATGATCATGTTGACTATGAGTTCTTATATAATTTTGTAAACATAATACAAGAATCAGGTATTAATAATTTTGTTATACATGCAAGAAATGGAATTTTGAAAGGCTTAAGTCCAAGACAAAATAGGCATATACCTCCATTAAAATATGACTATGTGTATAACTTAAAAAAAGATTTCCCGAACCTTAATATTATTATTAATGGTGGGATTAAATCAATTGACGAAACAAAGCAACATCTTGAGCATGTTGATGGGGTTATGATTGGAAGAGCTGCTTATGAGAACCCTTTTTTAATTAAAGATATAGATTCTGAGATATATGGTCTTGAATATATCAAAAAATCAAAAAAAATTATCTTAAATCAATATTTAGATTACGTTGAAGAAAAAATTACAGAAGGTCATGAAATCTCGAGAATGATGAAGCATTTATTTGGGTTATCAAGGGGTGATAAATTTGCAAAAACATTTCGTTTAAAAATTTTGGAGATTATTAGACTGGGTGAGATAAAGTCTCAACGAAAAGATTTAGAAGATCTTTTATTCTATTAAAAAATCATCCATATCATCTACAAATTCATCAACAACATTTTCGCCATCACTAACTTCATAAATCATATACTGGACATAAGAATCTTTTACAAAATCATACCTATCTCCATATATTAATGATTCAATCTCCAGCAATCTTTCTCTTGTTTCAAGCGCATCAACAGCTTTAAGAGCAATATTTACATCACTCTCTGTCATATGGAAGGTGACTGATAAAAGCGATGATACAGGCCTGCTAAAGATATCCCTGACACTAGATGGGCCTAAAAGTGGCAACATTATGTATGGTCCAGAAGGAACCCCCCATAATGCAAGAGTTTGACTAAAATCTTCTTCATGTCTTTTGAGTCCCAAGGGAGTTGCAACATCTAGAACACCACCAAGACCAATAGTAGAATTTAAAACAAATCTTGTAAGATCATTGACTGCATATCCAATTTTTCCTTGTAATAGCTGGTTTACAGTAGTATCTACCTCTTCAAGGTTATCAAAAAAATTCGTGACGCCTTTTTTTAATAGTCTGGGGGATTTTGAATACGTTTCGGCAATGGGTTTAAGAAAATTTGCATCCAAAGATTCATTAAATTCAAATGACAATCTATTTAAATCTTCAAAGGGATCATTTATATCTTCAGCAATTAGAAATGAAGAACAAACAAAAATTGTGAAAACAAATGACCTCATAACTTTATTATACAAGGGTTTGAATTGCGCTTGATATATCTGAAACCAAGTTTGAGGACTTATTTAAATTTAAATTATATATATCTTCGTTATACAATATTTTACCTATACAGGGCTGATCTTTTGATAGTAAAGATTCATAGTCAGCTTCAAATAGCTGATTTGAGGTATTATTTTCAATAAACCCTATTAGATTTATATCTAATTTGTTAAAAAAAGATACTGATTTTAAAGTATCGTGAATTGCTAATTTATTTGGAGTTGTTACCAAAAGACTGTGATCAGGTTTTACTTCAGACGCAACTGTTAAGTATGCATCACCCGTCCCTGGAGGCATATCAATAAACAAATAATCTAATTCACCCCAAATTGTTAAGCTCATTAATTGCTTAATAGCCCCACTTAACATTGGGCCTCTCCATATAGCAGCCCTATCATCATCTAAAATAAAACCCATAGAATTTAATTTAACGCCCATAGACTCGATAGGCTCCATTAATGTTTTATCTTTATCCTTAATATAGTTAGGTTTTTTATTTTCTACGTTAAATAGAATGTGTTGGTTTGGTCCATATATATCTGCATCTAAAATGCCTACTTTAAAATTTTTTGCAAAATTCATTGCAAGCAATGCGGTGATAGTACTTTTCCCTACCCCGCCCTTGGCAGAGGCTACAGATATTATTTTTTTAATACTCATATAAAATGTATTTTCACATATAATACAGTTGTTATGGACGTTGCTAATACAAAAAAAAGAAAAATACTTGTTACTCAAGCACTTCCTTATGCTAATTCGTCCCTGCATCTAGGTCATATTTTAGAAGCGGTACAGACTGATATATGGGTGAGATTTAATAACTTGATTGGTAACGAGTGCTTATTCTTTTGTGCTGATGACACTCATGGAACTCCAGTAATGCTTAAAGCAAAAGAATTGGGCGTTGAACCAGAGCAACTTATCAAGGATGTGAAATTAGATCATATAGAAACATATAAATTATATGACATCGATTTTACAAATTTTCACACCACTCATTCGGATGAAAATAAAAAGTACTCAGAATTTATTTATAACGAAGCAAAAAATAAAGATTTAATAACAAGAAAAACTATTAAACAGCTATTTGATGAACAAGAATCTATGTTTTTATCAGATCGGTTCGTAAAAGGCGCATGTCCAAAGTGCAACGAAGAGAACCAGTATGGAGATGGTTGCAGTAAATGTGGGGCAACATACGACGTAAGTGAAATTAAAAACCCGATATCTGCTCTTTCTGGTACTACGCCAATTCATAAGGATAGTGAGCATATATTTTTTAATTTACCTAAACAAATCAACGTTTTAAAAGACTTTCTTCAAAAGAGTGATCTTCAAAAACCTATTGTTAATAAATTAAGTGAATGGGTAAACGATGATCTTCAGCAATGGGACATATCAAGAGATGCCCCCTACTTTGGTTTTAGTATTCCTGGAGAGATTGATAAATATTTTTATGTTTGGCTTGACGCTCCTATTGGCTATTTAGCAGCCATTGAAAACTGGGCAGCCTCAAATGATAAAAAAATGGAAGAATTATGGTCTAAAGATTCTAACTATGAGATCTATCATTTCATTGGAAAAGATATTGCATATTTTCATGGTTTATTTTGGCCTGCATTGTTAGATTCAGCTAACTTAAAATTGCCAGATGGAATATATGTACATGGTTTTTTAACTATAAATGGCGAAAAAATGTCAAAATCAAAGGGTACTGGCATCTTAGCAAGAGAATTTGCAGAGGTATGTGATCCTGAAACATTGCGCTATTATTTTGCAGCAAAACTCAATGATAAAGTTGAAGATATTGACTTGAACCTTGAAGATTATGTAACAAGAATTAATTCTGACTTAGTTGGTAAATACTGTAATATTGCCAGCCGTTGCTCATCATTTATCAAAAAAAATGACAATAAATTATCAGATAATATTAATAATGAATTAATTGAAAGCATTAAATCAAAAAAACCTTTAGTAACTAGTCATTATAATTCAAGAAATTACTCCAAGGCTGTTAGGCTAATCATGGAAATGGCAGATGATATAAATAAATATATTAATGACAGCACTCCGTGGAAAAAAGAACTAAATGAAGCGATAGATATATCATCTTCAGCTTTATATGCATTCAGATTAGTTAGCATCTATTTACAACCAATAATTCCTAATATTACAAAAAATGCGTTTGAATTTCTTAACAGTACTGAAAATAGTTTTGAAGATTTAGATAAAATGCTTAAAAAGCCAATAAATAACTATGTGCCATTGTTAAACAGGCTAGAACCAATTAATTTAAAGAAGGATGAACCTATGAATGATAATAATTTTATTGATATAAAACAATTTGCTGATGTTGACCTTAGGGTTGCGCAAATTGTAGAAGCGTCACTTGTTGAAGGTGCTGATAAATTACTTAAGTTAAATCTTAATGTTGGTGAATTAGGTGATAGACAGGTTTTTGCTGGTATTAAAAAAGCTTACAATCCAGAAGATTTAACAGACAAGTTAGTCATATTAGTCAGCAATCTTGAACCAAGGCAAATGAAATTTGGATTATCTGAGGGTATGGTTCTAGCCTCAAGTGATGATGAAGGTATATATCTAATATCACCAGATAGTGGAGCAAAGCCAGGTTTGAGAGTTAAGTAATGATTAAAGAAACAGATATTATCGTTATTGGTGCAGGGCCGGTTGGTTTATTCACTGTATTTGAAGCTGGTTTATTGGGTCTTAATTGTGTTCTTATAGACAACCTTGATAAACCTGGTGGGCAATGTGCTGAGCTTTATCCAGAAAAACCTATATACGACATACCAGGAGTAGCTTTTCAGACTGCGCAAGAGCATGTTGATGCACTTCTTATGCAGATTAAACCTTTTGATTATGACTTATATTTAAATCAAAGAGTTGAAACTATAGAAGAGACAAACCAAGCAGATGATATGTTCTGGAAAGTAACTACAAACGAAAATAATTCATTTATTTCAAAAAATATATTTATAGCAGCTGGTGCTGGCTCATTTGAAGCACGCAGACCGCCAAATATAGAAGATCCTGATAAGTTTCTTAATCATGGAGTTAATTATGCAGTTAGATCAAAAGAAAAATATAAGGACAAAGACATATTTATTTTTGGTGGCGGTGACTCAGCATTAGATTGGTCTGTAGAACTAGCAAAAGAATCAAAAAGTCTTTCATTGGTTCATCGAAGAGATGCTTTTAGAGGGGCTCCTCATACTGAAGAACTAATGAGAGACCTTGTAAAAGATAAAAAAATTAATCTCTTAACTCCATATGTGATAGAAGATATTCATGGTGAAGAAAAAGTTAGTGAAGTTTCTTTAAAAAACTTTGATACAAAAGAAATTATCACTCATAAAGCAGATGAATTAATATTTTTGTTTGGATTAAATAAAAAGCTTGGCCCTATTCTTGATTGGGAATTAGAACTTAACAATAAAAAAATTAATGTTAATACTGAAAATTTTGAAACCTCAAGGGAAGGAATTTTTGCTGTAGGAGATATAAATGACTATCCTGGAAAGCTTGATTTAATTCTATCTGGTTTTCATGAAACAACTTTGGCTGTTCAAAAAGCATATAAGAGGATTTATCCTGGTGAAAGAGTTCCTTTTGGTTACACAACATCTAACTCAAAACTCCAAGAAAAACTTGGCGTATTAAAAAAATAAATTGGAACTAATTGATTTAATACATAAAGAGTTACCACAGATACAGTGTGGAAGATGTGACACGCCTGGGTGCAAGCAATATGCTGAAGCCATAGTTAATGGCTCTCCTCATGATAGATGTGTTCCAGGGGGGTTTAAAACTTTAAAAAAATTAAATGCCATTACTAATACAAATTATATTTCTGTAAATTCTGAATATGGTCCAACAATTAAAAGTCAAAAAGTTAAAATTATTGAAGAAGAATGTATCGGATGTAAGAAATGCATATCAGCCTGCCCGGTTGATGCTATCACTGGTGGAACTAATATGATGCATTCAATAATTGATGATTTATGCACAGGATGTGAGCTCTGTATTGAACCATGTCCCGTTGATTGTATTGAAATAATTCCTCTTTCTGATCAAGATGCAGCCAAGCCAAGAGAAGTTTCACAGTTTTTTTATGACTCAAAGGAAAATTTAACAATTAATAAAAAAAGAAATAAGCTGATTAACTTTAGCAATAAAAATATGGAGATTAGCGATACTCTAAACCTTCAACTCAAGAACAGAAATATAGATAAATCTAAAATGATTGATGAGATGCAAAATAAAATTATAAAATCTGATTTATCTAAATTACATCGCTTTGATGAAAATGAAATTAATACATTTCTTCAGGATGATAATTAATGCTAAAAAATAGATTTAGAAAATACTTACCTGTTGTAGTGGATCTAGAAACAGGTGGTTTTGATTCAAAAGAAAATGCAATTCTTGAAATTGCTATAACTCTTATAGAAGAGTCTGAAAATACTCTGTTAGTTGGTGAAACTCACCGATTCCATATTGAACCCTATGAGGGGCTTGTTGTAGAAGATGAGTCATTAGAATTTACAAAAATTAATCTAAATCATCCACTAAGGAATGCTGTCCCTGAAAGCCATGCATTACAAGAGCTATTTACTATTATCAATAAAGCTAAAGCTAAATATGAGTGTTCAAGAGCAATACTTGTTGGCCATAATGCACATTTTGACTTAGCATTTTTAAACGAAGCTATAGCAAGAAATAATATCAAAAGATCGCCTTTTCACCCTTTTTCGGTATTAGATACAGTAAGCCTTGGTGTTTTAGCAACAAACCAAACGGTACTTGCTAGAATTTGTGATTCTCTCTCTATTGATTATGATTCCAAAGAGGCTCATTCAGCTGCCTATGACTCTGATGTTACCGCCAAGGTATTTTGTAGAGTTTTAAATGACTATTCTAGCTAAGAGAACTTTCAATAAACTTTTTTAAGTCTCCAGACTCATGCATTTGAGTAACAATATCAGCACCCCCTATCAGCTCGCCTTTCACAAACACTTGCGGAAAAGTTGGCCAATCAGACACAGAAGGCAATGTGGCTCTAGCATCATTATTTTCTAAAATATCTACATAGGAGAACTGTGCCTCGCATTCTATCAATGCTTGAACTGTTTTAGCCGAAAAGCCACATTTTGGTTCATAAGGCGTCCCTTTCATATAGATTAAAAGGTCATTGTCTTTAATTTGCTCTCTTAATTTTTCTTCAATGCTCATACTTGTTCCTTAATTGTATTTATATAACTCTTTATAGTGTCTTCAAAGCCATTTTTCAAGGCATCAACTATAACTGCATGCCCAATAGAGACTTCATTAACCCCACCAATTTTAATAAGCTCTGGTAAATTCATTAGATTTAAATCATGGCCAGCATTAACGAATAGGTCTGTAGAATTTGCTTTTGAAATTAATTCTGAAAGTGAGGAAATAATTGAAAGATCTCCAGTTTCTATACATTTAGAGAATTGACCAGTATGAATTTCTATTCCATCAACACCCATATCTTGTGCATAGTCAATAATATCAATATTGGCTTTATTACCCTTGAGCTGATCTACAAATAAAGAGATTTGTGAATGGCTAGATAAACTTTTGAGCAACTTTACTGACTCTCTTAATTTCTGGTCGTGATCTCCAGACTCCCAACCATGATCTGATGTGATTTGATCAGGCATGTCAGGCACAAGTGTTATTTGCTCTGGCTGACATACTTCTACAAGATTATTAAAACCCATGAACTTTTTAAATCCCTCTGAAAATGGATTGCCTTCTAAATTAAAATCAATATTTCTAGATTTAGCTAAGCTTGCTAATGAAATAACATCGTCACTTGTTGCATGCCTGTGATCTGGTCGTGGATGAAGTGTAAGACCATCCACACCAAGATTAATAGCTAAGATTGCAAACTCTTCAAGAGAAGGATTATTTTCACCTCTTGCATTTCTTAAAAGAGCTATCTTGTTTAGATTAAGACTAAATTTCATTTGATTCTTTTACTTTTAATAAGACCAAACCGCCAAGAATAAAAAGAACTGCTATAGGAAGTAGTGAAATTCTTATATCACCATAAAGAGCCAATAAGCCACCAACCATTAATGGTCCAAATATAGCACCTGCTCTTCCCAACACATTATAGATTCCAAAAAATTCTCCTGCTTTCTCAGGCGGAATAATCTTTCCATATAAACTTCTAGAGCTTCCCTGAATTCCACCCTGAACACCTCCAACGAGAATTGCTAAAATATAAAATTCAAAAGCAGATGAAAGAGTGGTTGAAAAAAATATAATAAATATATAAAAAATAATAGTAATAAATAAAACTGGCTTGTCACCATATTTATCAGCTATAAAACCCCATAAAATTGTTGCTGGAAATGCTACAAATTGCACTAAAATTAGTGCAGGAATAACATCATTAGCCTTTAAGCCAACATTAAGAGCAAAATCTGCTGCTAAATAAATAACAGTATGCGCACCATCAATAAAAAGAAAGAAGGCTATTAGAAATAAAGAAACATTTCTATATTGAGAAATAGATCTTAATGTAGTCAGAATATTTTTGAAAGACTCCTTTATTAAAAATGTTTTTTTGTGATGGAGAATATCTTCTTTATAGTTTTTTCTAATAGGAAGCATAAAGGCAAACCACCAGATAGAGACCATAATAAATGATATTTTAACTGCATCCACAGAGGACTGAAGACCTATTTTATCCCAGTATAGAAACATTAATGCATTAATAAGAAATAAAGTCCCACCGCCAAGATAACCCCATGCATATCCTTGATTCGATATTTGTGAAAGCTTATTTGCTGGTGCTATTTTAGTTAAAATCTTATCGTATGGTATTTGACCTACGGCAAAACAATAGTTTGCAATACAAAAGAAAACTAAGGCATACAACCATGAACCTAATGGAAGAATGGATAGTAAGCCTACAAATAAAGCACCAATAGTTGTAAATAAAACAAGTGTTTTTTTAGTAGCGTTGTTTATATCAGTGATAGCACCAATCAAAGGTGCAGTAAGTAAAACAATTGAATTACAAATTGCTAAAGCTAAAGTTTTGTATACAGTTGCGTCATCCACATCAATACCACTAGCCCAATATTGATTATAAAAAACGGGAAAAAAACCAGCAACCACAGTAGTTGCAAAAGCAGAATTTCCAGCATCGTATGCTATCCATGACTTTACTTTTTTATTGAAAACTGTAGATGTTGAATTATTCAAAATTTATAAATATAAGTATTGTATTGATATTCTATATTAATTTTTACCTTGCTAATCATTATATTTTTGTTATATTTTTTAAAGGGGGACTTTTAAAATGGACGATATAACAACAATTAAATTTGTTTCATTCTTTGTGGTAGGAATTGGTTTTGTAGTATTTCTACTGGGCCTAGCCGCTTATATTTATTATTAAGCCGGCAACCAGCTTAAAGATTTACCAGATAGTAAATGTAGGTGAAGGTGAAATACAGTTTGGCCTGCATTTGCTCCGTTATTAATAATAATATTAAATGTATTATCTAACTTTAGTATTTTTGAAACCTTTACAGCAACTAACATAAGATGACCTAATATTTCCTTGTCTTCCTCATCTGCACTTGAGAGCATTGGTATAGTTTTTTTTGGAATAATTAGTAAGTGAATTGGAGCCTGCGGGTTGATATCTTTTATAACAATAGATTTTTCATCTTCATAAATGATATCAGCAGGAATATCTTTATTGATGATTTTATCGAATAGAGTTTCAGTCATAAAATTAAAAAACTCTAAAGACCCTATAACCAATATAGAAAATTGCAAACGTCATTAGTATAGCCAATGTAATAATAAGCAAGTCTCTAAGAGTTTGCAGAAACTTACCCTGCTGTTTAGCTTTCACTAACTGCACAAGCAAATAAATTAAAGCTATAGTGCTAATTGTTAATATAAATATACTCAACATTTGAATTATCCAAAAAAGGAGCCAACTCCAGTTACTAAAAATCCTAAAGCTAATCCCCACAACAGACAAGCAATGAGATCTGCAATATAAAATCTTACAACCTTTAAGTCAGAAATACCAAGTAAAAAAGGAACTATTGGTCTTACCGCAGGTATAAATCTTCCAAGCAGAACTGTGAAAGAACCAGTTTTATCTAAAAATTTTTGAGCTCTTGTTATTGTTTTCTGTCTTTTCACCATGACTTTTGTGGTTAGGATTTGTGGGCCTATGGTTTTGCCAAATAAGAAACTCGTCATGTCACCTAAATGGGCACCCAATACTGCTAATGGGACAATATAGTAGATAGATAAGAGTTCTGTGTTGTATATGAATATGCAAATTGAAAACAAAATTGCACTGGATGTAACAATTCCTGATAAAACAAAGGATTCAATAAAAGCAAAGAAAAGAATAACCATCCAGGCATATTCAGCATTTGTATTTAAATATAATTCAATTTTTTCAAACATAATATTAGATAGAAGTTAATAAGGATATTTTACTTTAATTATTAGTTTCGCATATAGTATGTTCAAGATGAACAACCGTTTTATAAAATGATAGAAAAATTTAATATTCATATTTCTGACGACGAAATAAAAAAATTACATCAAAAAATAACCCTTACAAGGTGGCCCGATGAGATAAATGATGAATACTGGTCATATGGAACAGGAATGAGTTTTTTAAAAGACTTATCATATGAATGGTTGAACTCCTTTGACTGGAGGGCTCATGAAGATGAGATAAATAAAATTGGTAGTTACAAATTTAAATCCAATTCTGGACTTAAAATTCATTTTCTACATTCTAAATCAGATAAAGAAGGAGCAGTTCCCCTTATTATGACTCATGGGTGGCCAGGCAGCATTCAAGAATTTTTAAAAATTATTCCTATAATCCATAGAAAATCAAAAATACCAATAGATATAATATGCCCTTCTATGCCAGGTTTCGGATTTTCTGACAAGCCAACTGAGAAAGGGATGAATTCCGAGAAAATTGCAAAAATTCAACATGAGTTAATGTGTGCTCTTAATTATGATAAGTATATTGTTCAAGGCGGTGACTGGGGTGCAACTGTGAGTAAGTGGATGGCAGAGCTGTATCCTAATAATTGTATTGGTATTCATTTAAACCTTGTAATTGCATTCCCTCCTGATAATCAAGATCCTATGCAAGGCGTTACCGAAAATGAATTAAAGTTACTAGAAAATTTTAATAAATATAAAACACAAGGATACGGTTACTATGAAATACAACGAACAAAACCACAAACTATAGGCTATAGTCTAAATGACTCACCTGTTGGTCTAGCTGCATGGATTGCAGAAAAATATTATGGCTGGTTTGATGAAAAGACTAATAAATTAGTTGTTACGAATGATGAAGTATTAAGTATTATTTCATTGTATTGGTTTACAGAATCAGCGCCTTCATCAGCGCGGTTATATAAGGAAAATGGGGAGTTTGGCTTTTCATTTAATAAAGTCTCTCAACCAATGGCTGGTGCTATTTTTAAAAAAGATATTATGATACCTCCAAAAATCTGGGCTGAAAAAATCTATAATGTAGTTCAGTGGAATGAGTATGATGGTGGCCATTTTGCTGCCATGGAAAAGCCTGAAGTCTTGGCTGAAGACATAGTAAATTTTATATCAAAGTTAATAAAATAAGGCTCCATAGGAGCCTTAAGAGAAAGTAAAACGTTGAATCTAGAACTTTAGTTCAAACCCTACACTAATCATTTTTTTATTTTTTAAACTATCTGATTGTGATCTTTTAGAGTAACTTGTAAATAATTTTAATATTGAATTATATTGGTATGAGTACCCAACAGCATTCTGCTTTCCACCAATAAGCTTGATATCAGACTCGGATGTTTGAAACATTAAAGAAGATCTTGATGATAATTTATGTTTTAAGCTAGCAACATAACCTGATTCTTTGTTAGATGTTTCAACATTTATAGATTCTTGATATAAAAAGCCAAAAGTGCTGTTATTTATTGGTTTTAAAATAGCAAATCTTTTACTTTCATAACCCTTAAGACCTGAATCTATTCCAAATGATGATTTGAAATTGTTTGCGTTATAGTCAAATGAATAGGACTGATAACTTTTACTAGATGTTTTGATATTATTAAGAGTAACCTTCAATCCTTCTATTATTTCTGGAGATATATAGCCAACTAAATCTTGGGATCTGTTTTCACCTACAAAAAGGTTTTTTATATCTGATTTAGTGTCATTAAATAAATCAACTTTTAATTGTGATTTCTTAAAAGCAGTATCATGAGTTCCAGCAAAAAGTTTTCCAAAATCACCTGAAATACCTATAAATGTATTACGTTGTTTAAGTACTTTATTTTTATCTGCTTTTCCGTCTGTGACATCTATTTCATTTTCAATTTGAATTAGAAAATTTACTTTACTTGATAACTTAAACTTTGCCTTATATCCTAGCCTTGATGCATTGCTATTAGTTTCAGAAGAAGGTTTAGAGTCTACTTCTGTAGAAAGACGATCTAAATTTATTTTTCCATAAATCTCAGCATCAGCAGCAGTTAGGTTAATAGTACTCATACAAAGTAATAAAAAAAATATAGAAAAATTATTATTTGATTGAGTAGTTCTTTTTTGAGTTTTGTAAATATTTTGTTTCATGTTTATTTATGTTTAATGTTGTTCTTTATATCAATTATCATTAATAATAAAATTATATACATAAAATAACTTCAACATATAATAAGTTATGTATAGAAGTGTGATTCTTAAAAATATTTACTCTATGTATTTTACTTTTCTAAACATTTGTCCATAATCTAATAATGGAAATAATTGCCAAGCAAGAAAGAAGTAAAAAAAGAGTTGAACTTATTCTTCAAACTGCCGAATCAATTCTTCTTAGAGATGGGCTTGATGCCATAACAATTGCAAATATTGCAAAATATTCAGGTCTAAAGAGAACATCTACTTACAAATTTTTTCCTACAACTGACTCTTTAAAAGCAATGATGATTAAGGGTTATTTTAAAGATTGTGAAAATGTATTTAGAGAGGAATTAACGCCACTTGAAACTAATCAAGTTTCTGTAATTGTTTTAAAGACGGTTGAGGTAATGTATGAATATTTTAGATCATCCAAACCTGCTCAATTAATTATTTTAAAAAATACAGTAAGTCCTCCAATGTCCTCTGAATCTATGCATGGTTTAGCAAGTTCTATTGAATACTTTATTGATAAAAATATTGAGCTTCCTGACATGTACAATAAAAGTGGTGTCTATAGAGTACTTACTCAACTTATCCTATCTGTATTTGCATTAAATGCAAAAGAAAACGGAGAGTTAAATGAGGTTGGAAGGATCGAGGCCCACAGAGCGGGCCTTTCCTATTTACTTAATTGGATTAATCAAAGCTCTTGAATTTAAGCTATTAATTAAACCCCTACTGTCATTAAGGTTTCAATAAATCTTAATAAAACATAAAACAATACTGTTAATGTAGCGCCAGCAGGTATTGTTACTACCCAAGAAAGGATGATTCTACCTATAGAGCTCAGATCTAGATGAGAAACACCTTTAGCAAGACCTACCCCAATAACAGCTCCTACAAGCGTATGTGTTGTTGATATAGGAAATCCTATGTAAGTCGCAGCTACAACAGTAGATGCGGCTGCCATCTCAGCTGAAAATCCTAGACTAGGAGTTAGTGTAGTAATTTTACTACCAACAGTTTTGATAACTCTACCTCCCAGCATAGCCAAACCAAAAACTATACCCACTCCACCAATCAATAAAACCCAGGGACTAACTGCTGATTTTGCTCCAATTGCTCCTTCTGAGGCAACGCTAATTATTGCAGACATTGGACCGATAGCATTTGCTACATCATTTGAGCCATGAGCAAAAGCCATAGCTGATGCAGTAACTATCATAAGAACAGCAAAAGCTGATTCAACACCATTCTTTTTAATTTTTTCTTTGTTTATATTTAAAAGAATATATGTAATTACTGTGACAACTAATCCAAATGCTATTGTAACTAAAACAACCTCATTATCAGTGAGAGGCAAACCTACATGTTTCAAACCTTTTCTAGCAGTAACTAAACCTATAATTACGGCTACAAAGAAACTGTAAAGAGGTATTAAAGATACAGCCGCTTGTGCTGGATCTCTTCTATCTAGGATAAATTTCTTAGCACTTAAAAATATAAAAAATGCCATTGTTCCTGAAATTGCAGGCGAGACAACCCAGCTAGCAGCAATGGTTCCAACTTTATCCCAAGAAACGGCTTGAAAGCCCATTGATATTATTACAAACCCAACTATAGAACCAACAATAGAATGCGTTGTAGATACTGGCCAGCCCTTAGAGCTTGCTATTAGAAGCCATGTACCTGCAGCTAATAATGCAGATAGCATCCCAATAATAAATATATTTTCTTTTCCTATGTAGAGATCTGGATCGACTATTCCTTTTCTAATAGTTGATGTAACTTCACCTCCAGCTAAATATGCGCCTAAAAATTCAAAGATCGCAGCAATAAATATAGCCTGCTTAAATGTTATGGCCTTGCTTCCTACAGATGTTCCCATAGCATTAGCAACATCATTTGCACCAATTCCGAATGCCATGAAAAACCCAGCAAAAGCCGCTATAATAAGAATAAGTGTAGGATCTAAGAATAAATTTTCCATTGTTTTACCTGTTATATAAATTTAACATGTGAATTAGAACTTCTGGTTGTTACATTCATGTGAATTTACAATTACTTTTTAGTGAAATAAACAATACAAATATAAATGAATCTTATATCTTTAGATCAATCGGAATACAAAAGACTTCATGCTAAAGCATATGCATTGGAAAAAAGAAGACTTCAAATTGAATTATTAAAGCTTCAAGAAGATGTTATTAAAAATAATAGGAAGTTATGCATTGTATTTGAAGGCAGAGACACTGCAGGAAAAAGTTCTGCAATAAAATTCTTCTCTGAATACTTGAGGCCTAATAATTTTAACTACGTTCAATTAGGAATTCCATCTAAATGGGAGTCATCTCATTGGTTTCAAAGATGGGGGAAAGTTATACCCCAAAATGGTGAGATCTCATTCTTAGACAGATCATGGTATACGCGAGCAATAACAGAGCCAATTATGGGATATTGTTCTGAAAATCAATATAGAACATTTATGAGTAGAGTTAATAAATGGGAAGAGGATCATATTTTAAATAATGTAGAAATAACTAAATTTTATTTTTCACTATCAAGAGATCAGCAAGAAAGAAGGATGAACGCAAGAAAAAACTCTCAACTTAAATACTGGAAATTATCTAAAAACGACGAAAAAATCATAACTAAATGGGATGCTTTTACTTTCTATAAGGAACAAATGTTTTCAAGAACTGCTACTGAGCTATCGCCATGGGTAATGATTAATTCAAATAATAAGATGATAGGTAGATTAACAGCCTTAAGGTACCTTCTGAATAAGATGGATTATGAAAATAAAAAAATACTAAAGCCAGTGAAATGGTCAAAAGCTATATCTAACTACTCAGCAAGTATTGAGGGGGTTCATTTTGACAATCTTACTTATGAGCAATTTATGATAATTACCAAATATAGTGATGATACAGAATGAAAATAGCATCTATTGATATTGGTACAAATGCTATTAAATCAAAAGTGTTTAATACCAGTCCCACAACTATTGATTTTATTGAAGGCATAAGATCACCAATAAGACTTGGCGCAGAGGTTTTTAGTACAGGCATACTGTCAGATAATAAATTAGATGAGCTCATTAAAACATTAATAAAGTATCAGACTAATTTTTTAAATAATAATATTAAAATGTATGAGATCGTTGCAACTAGTGCATTTCGTGATACATCAAATTCAGAAAATGCTAGGAGGTATGTTGAGAATAACATTAACCATCCTATAAGAATTATTTCAGGGTTAGAAGAGGCTAAATTAATACGGTTTCATCCAAAAGCTCAAGAAGGTAAAAATAAGATTTACGTTGATGTTGGTGGTGGCAGTACTGAAATTTATATATATAAAAATGGAGACCATATTATTCAATCTTTTCAGTTGGGTGCGGTAAGATCTATGCTCGGTAAAGACGATAAAAATGAATGGTTGCGCCTTTCTGAGTGGCTTAATAAACAAAGTGACATAGATACACTCATCGGACTAGGTGGAAGTATAAAATCGTTTTTAAATATCTATAAATGCAAACAAATAACTTCGAATTTGTTTATTAAAAAATCTAAAGAATTAACTACCTTAAATCAAGAAGAAAAAATATTTCAATTTAAACTTCAGCCAGATAGAGCAGATGTTATAGATTATGCTTTAAAAATTTATCTCATGATAATAAATAATCTTGAGATTAGGGATATTGAATCAACAAAGTGGGGAGTTTCAGATTCAATTGCTGTAAAAACATTCCACGAACTTTATTCAAAAAAAATATCAATCTATAAAGATTAAATAAACGAAAGTTTAATAGTTACGCCCTCATCAACTCTATTTGATTCTATCGTTAAAATACTCATTGAGGATGAATTGACTATTTCCTCGGCTAGCAGAATAGCCATACCAAGATCAATTGAGTTAAAAGATATGACTAGCATATCTGAGTCCTCAAGAGATACATTTGAAATACCCTTATAGATCTCATTTGAAAGGATAATCTTATTCACCAAGGCAAGATTTATATTAGCTTGTTTGGTGGCCTGAGTTAGCGGGTATGACTTTTTAAATACATATTCATAGTCGCCCCTTTCTTTATCTAAATTTTTTACTGATATGTTGTAAGTGTTATAAGTTGAAGATAACAAGATGCCAACCCCAAATAATAGTAATAAAAGAAAAGAAGCTATAAGTAAATAAATTTCACGAGATTTTAAGCTTTTTAATAGTTTATTCATTTAGCAGGCTCAATGTTATTGTTCCAGAAACAATGTTGTTTGGTGATAGAACCTCTTCGTTAAGAATACCTACACCAAATTGTTGTGAAAGGTTTTTTGTCAGATTGTATTGCATTAAAGGCATTCCACTAATATCTATTACAACAGTTGAGTCATTAAAATTGACATAAATTCGATCTAAGTACTCATCGCCAACTTGATCAAGAAAACCTAAAGATGGAAGTTCAACATTATTTACTTTATCTAAAGGAATTTGATTCATGATTGAATCTATTTGGGATCTCGGCCTAACTACTTTTTTGATATCTTGATTTATGGCAGTAAAAATATCAAATGTCGCTTTTTTATAAACCAATGCATTATTATTATTATTTTTAATAAGCATTGATGGTAAAAAAAAGAAAGAAGACAGTCCTATTAGAATTATAAATAATTGGGCAATAGTAAAATTAAATTTTCTTTTTACTGATTGATATGACAAATAAAACTCATAAAAGTTAGGAAATCTTTTAAAGTCTTGGTTGAAAAAGCCCTCAAGACCAGAAGTAACAAAACTTGAATGAGGATATTTTGCTTTTAAAAATTTATGTTTACTATAAATTACAGGGTCATAGCAATCCTTGAATTCAGAAATTATCTGACAGTATTGTTCCAGATTATCTCTTGATACGCTTGTACCAGTTCCATCTGAGTTAGAAAAAATAAATTTATTATTTAGTTCAAATATTACATCTTCGTCATTCTCATGCCTAAAAAAAGAATACTCTGGCATTAATATAATATTAATGTCTAGCTGAGTTAGTGATTTGTTTAAATCTTCTAATATCACCTTGTTAATAATAAAAGCATTCTTCTCGTGAAAAAGAAACTCATTATATGAAATTTGATCTACGATTTTATTATCAATATCTGATATAAAATTAGCTAAATTAATATCTTCAGATAAGCCTGTATTTTTTAAGTTTTGATATGAAGTTATCAATATTGAAGGTATTAAAACTACCAATAAAGAACTATTATCTAGGTTTTTTAAGTCATCTATATCTAAGAAACGTTCACTAGATATAAGTCCTTTATTAGAAGAATATAAATCAAAGGATTTGCATGAGCTGTCTAGAAAATTTGCAATATAGGTATTCATTTAAATACCATTATATGTTCTTGAAATAATATAGCTATTTTTGTTCTTATCATGAATTATTTTGCTAATAGATAAAACAGAAAAGTTATCATTAGTTATGAGAGTAGTAAGGTCAAAGGTTGATGAAGAAAATTTAATATTTCCATATTGCGCCTCAAAATCTTTCATAGGGTGAAGAGATTTTAAAGAGTTGAAGTTTTCAATGCCTTCATCAGGAATAGTATCAATAATATACTCAGCTTCACTCAAAGCTATATTTGGAAAAAAGGAAGACAATAAATAAGAGTCATCAAGATTTAATGTATTTAAGTTTAGTGTAAGTTCTGAGTTAGTATTAATACTACAAAAATTATTTTTTATAATCTGCCAATTAATCTTTCTAAAAGCTGGAATGCCTTTTAGTTCATCAACACTAAAAAATAATCTTCTTCCTGTATATTCTTTTGGGTTGTTTAGTGGTCCAGAATAAAAATAGTCTTCAAGACCATATGCGCGAGGATCAGAGTCAAGATCAATCCAATCAATAACTTGGTCGACCATCTCTTCAATTAAATTATTATCAACAGATTGAAATCTCATAAATTTTCTAAAAGCATCTATTGATTTCTTATTTTCGATATAATTTTTTTTATTTTTAATAACCAACGCATTTATATTGAAACAATTTGAATTATCTGAAATTTTTGCAGTAACTATCCCTCCATCAGTCTCAAAATATAAATCGTTATTAAGTAAGGGGTTATTTCGGGACAGCTTATTGGAATTAAATTTAAGCTCTATGTCTATTTTTTTTAATGCCAAAGACTCAAGATTTTTAAAGACATTTAATGAAGTAGACTGGAATTCAAGATAAGTAGCTCTTTTTAAAGATATTAAATAATTATTTCCAATAACAACAGCAACAGATGACAATAATAAAATTATTAACAAGACTGATATTAAAACAACCCCTTTATTACTAGTTTTGAGATACATACGAGATGTTAGGTTCAATTATCCATGTATATGATTTTTTATCTAAAGTGAATTCTATCTTAATTAACCTTGGTATTTGCTTTGATGAAGCATTGTTAACAGGCCAAAAAGAGTGCCACTTATTAGAACTTAAAAAACTAAAACTTAAATCATCAACATTCCTTAGGATCAATGACTCTATAAATTGGTTTTGATCATATGGATTTGAAGAAAAATATTGTCTTCTCTTAATTTGTTTTTCTTCATAAATATATTCAACCCTTTTAATTGGAGATACATCATTAGCAATAGAACTAATTTTGCTATTAAAAATAATTGAATTCATACCTTGATTTGCAACAAAACTGCCAGACATATTATTTCCATAAAAGTCACGAGATGTGATGTTTACAATTTGCCTAAGATCTCTTCTGATTTTACTTGAAGATAAATTGATATCTTTTATTTTATTAAGATAATTTGTTGTTTGATACTCTGTATCTAAAGATGATTTAAGTATATTTGATGTGATTAATGTAATTATCGAAAGTATGACAAGTGAAATTAGTACTTCTATTATTGTAAACCCCCTATTCATTAACTAAATATCCTTTTGTTCTATAGATATATTGTGTTGAGCCTTCAGACTTAATTAATATCTCATATTCTAGAAATTCATCACTAATTCCAATATAAAACGATTCTTCCCACTTCCAATTCTTGCCTCCCATTGGGTCCATTCCATTTCTATTTATGGGCTTTGAGGGCTTTTCAATGGTATTAATTAGTGCGATTCTATTATTAGCTACTTCTTTAGCCAAGTAATGATCTTCTAATTTATATACAGATACGCTCGTAGATAAAATTAAGTTATAAATTACTAATAGGGATGTGCTTAAAATTGCCAAAGCAATAACAATTTCAAAAAGACTGAAGCCTTTTTTAGTATTCAATAATTTTGGTTTCAATTTTTCCATTATTGTTAATTGTAATCTCTTGGATGAAATTTGAAAAAGAAATACTTATTACTCCTCCCGAATTTTCTCCTGAAGGGTAGAAAATAATAAGCGGTTTACTCAAATCATTCTTATCTAATTGCATAATAGAACCATCAAAATACTTAAATGTTTTACTGTTGGAAGAAAAATTTTTCCATGGCGACTGAGTATTATCTAAAAGCATTTGTTTTTGCATCTGATGGTCTATTATGTATATAAAATCTTTCTTATCATTGGCATGCCAAGCTATTAGATTTCCAGTAATAATGCTTTCTTCAGAAAGATAATTAAAAAGAGTATTTAAAGACAGCTTATTTTTTGAAACTGTTTCAGACAGGCCTATATTAAGAAATAACAATGATGATGTTATGCCTATAATAACTAGTACAACAAGAACCTCAATTAAAGTGAAGCCTTTCTTTTTTTTATTGCATCCAATTTCCAATATCAGAATCCTCACCAGTTCCCCCAGGCATCCCATCTGCACCTAAAGTGTATAGATCATATTTTTTTGCCCTTCTGGGTGGGTTTTCATAAATATACTCCCTGCCCCATGGATCAAGAGGTTCAGATGAGATATAACCACCCTCAGGATATAAAAATGGATTTCTTAATTCTGAATGTGGGTTAACAAGCGCTATTAAGCCCTGTGAAGTTGTTGGGTATGACAGCTCATTAAACTTGTATAGCTCCAAGGCTTTTCCTGTTTGAGACATATCAGCTTTAATTTTTTCAAGGTTAGCTCTTTGGAATACTGGGGCAGTATTTACAACAACTATAGTGGCTAAAATACCTAAAATAACCAGAACAGCCATAAGTTCAATCATTGTAAAACCTTTATTATATTTATTCATAATTTATCCTAAAGCTAAAGTATTCATTTGCATTATAGGTATTAGTATAGCTAGAACTATAAGCATAATAAATCCACCCATAAATATAATTACTAATGGCTCCAATAATGACAAGAGTACTGATCTCTTTGATTCAATTTCATTTTTCATAAATTCTGAGACTTTAGAAAACATTTTTACCAAGTTACCTGATTTATACCCACTAGATACAAGTTGTATAAAAATATCTGGGAAAACATTTTTTTTCTTTAACGAAAATATAAAATCCTTTCCTTCAACAACATCTTGCCTAGTGTCTGAAATACTCTTCGATAAAAATTTATTAGTGAATATTTTAGATGACTCATCAAGAGCTACATCTAAATTAGTCCCTGACTCAAGAAGCAAACTCATGGTGCTTGAAAACCTTTCAATTTCTGAATTTAATAAAAAGTTTCCAATCAAAGGGATTCCAAGTATTTTTTCATGAACATTGGTATGGTTGTTAGCTTGTTTAACAAAATATTTATAAAAATAAGTGAAGCAAATTATTACCAAAACAGACGAAATAATTATAATTCCTATATTATTCGAAATTGCCAGCAAAGCTTTAGTAATAAAAGGTAATTCAGCTCCAGCTTTAACAAACTGCCCTACAACCTGTGGCAAAACAAATGCTAGTAAGGATATTATTACTATTATTGAAAATCCTATTAATATAACTGGGTAGGTTAAAGCTGAAATAACTTTCTGTCTTATGGATGCGCTTTCCTCTAAATAGTCAGCCAGCCTATCAAATATCACGTCCAAATTACCTGAGGAATCTCCTGCTGTAACCAGTGAAGTATAAGTATTAGTAAATACTCCTGGATACTTATTCATAGAGACCCCTAGCCTTTTTCCTTGAATAATATCTTCCCTTAGATTTAATAAAATATGAACTAGATTCTTGTTAACACATTGATCTGAGGTTATCTTTAATGCATCTATAATCGATGTATTAGCTTCTAGCAATGTAGCCATCTGCCGAGTCATTATGACAATATCTTTTGTTTTTACTCTAGATATTCTTGAAAGATTACCGTTAGTTTCAGATACATTAATTGGTGTGAGGTTTAATTCTTTTATTAATTTTCTTGCTTCTCTTTCAGACTGAGCACTAAGTAAACCCTTCTTTTTTAAACCATTTGGGTCTATTGCTGAGTAGCTATAAGCTGGCATTTTCTTGAAGATTGTTAATTCTTATGAGCTCTTCGCAAGATGTAATACCTTTTGAAATTAATTCTGAGGAAGCCTCATCGATTGATTGATTGTTTTTAAAGACATGTTCTGATATTAAATTTTCTGAAGCATTATTATGTATCATTTCTTTTAAAGTTTTATCTACTTGAATGCATTCAGCAATTGCAATTCTTCCTTGGTAACCTGTATTTGAACAGGCATCACACCCAGAAGATATAAACACCTTTTTATTAGTATTTAAATTAAATAGCTTAATAGAATCCTTTGAAGGTGATTCTTCTTTTTTACATATTAAACATAGACGTCTGACTAATCTTTGTGAGATTACAGTTCTTAAACTAGATGCAAGCAGAAATGACTCGATTCCCATGTCTCTTAATCTGGTTATAGCAGCCACAGCACTATTAGTATGAACTGTAGATAGCACAAGATGGCCCGTAAGACTAGCCTGAATGCCAATCTGTGCTGTTTCAACATCCCTCATCTCACCAACCATGACAACATCAGGATCTTGACGAAGTATGGCTCTTAATCCTTTTGCAAAGGTATATCCTGTTTTTGTATTTACCTGGGTTTGACCAATCCCATTTAACGTATATTCAATAGGATCTTCAACAGTTAAAATATTTTGAGAAGAATCGCTTAGATGTCTTAATCCAGAATATAGTGTTGTTGTTTTACCTGATCCTGTAGGACCTGTAAATAAAATTATGCCTTCGGAATTTTTTAAAGATGATTTGTAGTTTTTTAGAATTACTGACGGCAATCCAAGGTCATCAATATTAATTTGAGAAGCTTGCTTATCTAAAAGTCTTAGCACTATTCTTTCACCATAAGATGATGGCAACGTAGATACTCTTACATCAATATCCTTATCTCCAAGCGATAAAGATACCCTTCCATCTTGAGGTAGTCTTCGTTCAGATATATCAAGTCCTGATATTATCTTTATTCTTGATATTAACACAGAGCTTATTTTACTATCCTGCTTAAGAATTTCTTTTAAAATACCATCAACTCTAAATCTTACAATAAGGGTATTTTCGTATGGTTCAAAATGAATATCGGAGGCTCTATTTTTAACAGCTTGGCTAATTATCCCATTTATTAACTTTATTATTGGTGTATCGTTACTTCCACTTAGTAAATCTTCGGTAGCAGAAATGCTTCCAGCAAAACTTTGCAAATCAAACTCATCTGTAAGTTCTTCGGAGAGTGACGTTGAGTCTTTATTGATTGAAAAGCTACTTGTTAACAAATCATTAAAATAATCAGACTTGCATAATGAAAAAGAGAAATTAGATTTAAGAAATCTTTGTATTTCATGATAAATGTCATCAGATAAATTATTTGGCGATATTACTGAAAAGGAATCTCCGTCACTGAATGCCAAAACATCATTTTCTTTTACAAAATCATACGGGAGTATGTTGGAGAGATCTTCTTGATCCTTAAAGTTTTCCATTACTAAGATTAATTTTCAGACTGTGTAAGGTCAATAAGCTGTGTTGATTCTCCAGTAAGAACTTGCCTAGCTTTAATATAATTATATTTATCATTAGACAATTGATTTGATATATCTGAATCAAGAATGATGGTAGGCCTTAAAAAAACCATTAGATTTTTTTGAACCACGGTAGATGAAGAGGACTGAAACAACTTACCAAGTATTGGAATTGAACCTAAAATTGGAACCTTTGAAACTGTTTCTTGTGTATCTTCATCAATTAAGCCACCTAGAACAATGATTTGACCATTATCGACTAGCACTGTTGTTTCTATGACTCTCTTATTTGTAATTAAGTCTATTCCACTTGTAATAACACCAGCTACTCCAGATACCTCTTGTTTAATATTAAGTATTACAGAGCTTCCTTCATTTATTTGTGGTGTAACTTCAAGCTTAATCCCAACTTCCTGTCTTGATGTAGTTCTAAATGGGTTAGCATTACTGGTGCCCAGGCTTTCACCTGTTGTAATGGGTATTTCCTGACCAATAACTAGATTAGCAGTTTCATTATCCATTGCCAAAATTGATGGAGTTGATAGGATATTTGAGTTAGTGTCCTGAGCAATAGCATTAATTATTCCTATAAATTTATCACCGCCATCAGAAAGATCACCAAATCCTGTAACGAGTCCTTGAGTGTTTAGGAGCGAGGATATAGCTGAAGTGTTTAAGTTAACATCCTGATCATTGCTGGCAGCTCCAACAATAGATAATAAATCAGGCCCAGCTCCTCCGAACCTTGTAACTCCAATAGGCACACTGTCACTATTACTTCCATTATAAATAGTTTCAACACCAAGATTTTTTGCAGCGGTCTCAGAAAGCTCAACAATAATAGCTTCAACAAGAACTTGAGCTCTTCTAATGTCTAGCTTTGAAATAATATTTTTAATCGTATCGAGGTTAGCTTCAGCAGATGAAATTATTAAAGAATTAGTTTTTTCATGATGTGTAATAACAGTTTTCTTACCATCTGCATCTGCAATAAAACTACTTGATATAGAACTAAGAATTGCAGAAATATCAGCTGCCTTTGCATATTTTAAATAAATAACATCCACTGAATCATCAGAAGTCACATCAGCATCAAGAGATTGCAAAGTAAGATTAATATTATTAGTAACAAAATCATTTGCAGATATTATGACTGAATTAGTTGGGCTAAAAGGTATTGCAATAAACTTACTTATTGTTGGATTGTTTTGTGCTTTTAACTTGTCTAAAATTCTTACAGCTTCAATAGGCGACAAGTTTTCAAGCTTAGTTATTGATATTTTTGCAGTATTATTTTTATCAAGATCTAAAATAAGTCGATTAACTCTTTCAACATTACTCCCCCTATCTACCAAAAGAATAGAATTAATTGATGGAATGCTAGATAGATGAGCTTGCCTACCGGTAATAGGCTTTACCATAGGAAGAATCTCATCAGCAGATCTGTTAGTAAGCGGTATTACAACAGTCTCAAAGTCACCTAAAGTTTTTGTTGCAATGCTTAAATCTCTTGTAGCTTCATTTTCTGGAATAATTCTAACAAAACCCTCTTCTGAAATAATACTAAATCCATTTACCTGAAGTGTTCTGAGATATACATTCCATACTTGGTCTCTATCTAGTTCTGCATTAGAATAAATAGTAATTTTACCCTTAACTCTAGGATCTAAGATTATGGTTTTTTTTGAAAACTGAGCTATGTCTTGAGTTACTTTTTTAATATCAACATCCTCATAATTTAATATGAAAGAATCATCTGCAAAAAGCTGCGATGAGGACACAAAAATGCATAATATTAATAGTTTATTCAAATCTAAATTCATCTTATTTACCCACTAAATTTTCAATTTTATATAATTTATCACCATCTTTAAAAATTACCTCATTTTGGTTAACTTCAATTAGCTCAAAGACACCCTCTAGTTTTTGTCCAATAGATACAACAAATTCCTTATTAGATTTTTTTACTATAACAGAAGCGTCAGGCCCACCAGACCGATACCCAATTAATTTATATTGAAAGGATATATTTGATTGTTTGCTTGAATCGTTATTGAGCTCTTCGATTTGAGAATTCCCAGATGCATTGACATCAACAACATTGAGTATTTCAAAACTATTAATCTTTGGATTGATGTTAAGCTGAGTTACAAAAAATATAAGTAATAGTATCGATGGAATAGCGATAACCAAAATTATAATCTTTTTTATTAACTTAAAATTAAACATACAAAATATGTTCTAAGTGTAGCTTATTTTATAATGGTAGCTAAATATTTAAGTGATAATTTCAATAAAAATTAAATGATAATTATTTACTAAAAAGGTAAATAAAAAAATATAAACTAAACGAGATAGGTAAAATAATCTCTTATCTAAGGCCAGATATCTTTACAACCTTATTAAGTCTTCCTGCTTTCATAAAAGTATGAAATTTTTTCCATATTGTCTTAACCATCAAAACACTCCCGTATGTGTATTTCATTAATGTAACACTTATGTGACATTCATGTGACAGAATAATATAATTTATAGAAAAAGTAAAGTAACTACTTCCCTGATGGCAATGTAAACCAAAAGGTAGAGCCCTCAGGTGAGCCAGACGAAACCCCAACTTCTCCGTTTAGACTATTAACTAGATTTTTTACAATAGCCAGCCCTAGACCACTTCCTTTATTGTGTGAAGCTCTTGCCGACGCAGCTCTATAAAATCTATCAAAGATATATCCTTTATCAGCTTCTGAAATTCCAATACCATTATCAGAAACCATAACCCTTACATTATTATCATCTTGCTTGGTAGAGATCTCAATGAAAGATTCTTCAGGAGAGTACTTGAAGGCGTTATCAATCAAATTAGTTAAAATTCTTTCAAGTGCCTGAACATCAGCTTTAATTTTTGTTTTATGTGCTGGCTTGTATGTAAGATTAATGCCCTTCTTTTTTGTGAGGCTTTCCATGGATAAAATAAAAGGTTCAATAAAACTATCAAGATCGATCGGAACAATATTAAGTTTCAAGTCGCCATATTCAATTCTTGATAAATCTATTAAATCGGAAACCATTAACGACAATCTTTCAGAGTTACGTAAGATGGCTTTAGCAAATACCTTTGCATCCTTTTTATTTTCTAATGCGCCATCAAGTAGAGTTTCGGAATTTGCCCTAATAACACTCACAGGGGTTCTTAATTCATGTGATAAGTTCGATATAAAATCTCTTCTCATTGAGTTAAGCTGACGAAGTTGGGTTATATCATGAACAACTAAAATAAATTCTCCAGTGGTCTTAGATTGATTCATTGAACCAAGAACCCATTGAGTATTTTTGTTATCTATTTCAATTTCAAATTCAATATCTGCACTTTTTTTATTTTTTACTCTCTTAAAAAGATAATTAAGAGCTGGAATATCTAATTTTTTTATATTTGTATTTGATAAATCGTCTATATGTAAAATAATTGATGCTTGCTCATTAGTAAAAACAACGTCACCTTTTTTATTTGTTACAATAATACCCTCTCCAAGATCATCTAAAACTAAACCAAATTGATCTCTTTGTTTAGCAATCATTTTTATTTGATTTTTTAAATCTTCAGATATTTGAGATATTGATCGGGCAACTGTGCCAAATTCATCAACTCTTTGAGTTGGTAATGCTTTCAAATTATCATTTTTAAGAACACCTTTAGAGATACTATTAGCCGCTTCAGCTAAATCCTGAATATTTGAATATAGAAAATTGGCAGCAACACCACTTGCTATAATTGACACAATAAATACAACTGCAAATAGCAAAATAACAGATAGACTTAGTGTATCTGTTATTTTATCCAGATAATTTAAAGGCACTGCAATTCTAATTATATTAGGGTTGATTTCTTGGTTGTCTTTAATTGCAAAATATAGAAGATCTTGATTAAGGGTATTGCTGTACCTCGACGACCACCCATTTCCGTTTTTTAAGGCATCAACAAACTCCTCTCTTAAAGCATGATTATCAAGAGATGATATTTGCTCTATTTCTAGCTGCGAATCACCAATTACGTTACCATTATTAGTTATAAATGTTACTCTTGAGTTTGAAGCTTTGCCTAATTCATTAGCTGCATTATCTGCATCATTTATATTAGAAAATTTATTGAGATTATCAACTGAGGCAACAAGAAGGTTAGCTTGTTTTTCTAGTTCATCAACTATTTGAAGTTTAAAAGTTCTAGTTAGGTCTCTCTCAGCAACCACATATGTAATTGCAATGCTTACTGTTAATAACAGGAAAACAATTAAAAATATCCGGGATCTAATTCCCATATATTTTACTCAGGCGTTCTAGAGAATTTATAACCAACTCCTCTTATCGTTTGCACATATTTTCCCATTGATCCGAGTTTTTCTCGGAGCCTTTTTATATGCGTATCAACAGTTCTTGTTGTTACATTTGAGCTGTAACCCCATACATCTGAAAGAAGTTGGTCTCTTGATTGAACTCTACCTCTTCTGTCAATAAGTTGTTTTAATAATCTAAACTCCAGGGCAGTCAATACTACTTGCTCTTTATTAACAAAAACCTCATGAGAGTCTACATCAATAACAAGATCTCCAAATTGACGTTCTATTTCTACTGTTTCATGAGTTTCTTTATTACCTCTTTTTAAGATGGCCTTAATTCTTAGAATTAACTCTCGAACACTAAAAGGTTTAGTTACATAATCATCTGCACCCAGCTCAAAACCAACCACTTTGTCTACCTCGTCATCTTTTGCCGTCAATATAACAATAGGAATATTTGATAAGGTTTTATTAGATTTGATTTCTCTACATAAATCTAAACCAGAGCCATCTGGAAGCATAAGATCTAAAACTAGTAACGCAAATGAATCAGTAAGAATTGATCTACCCTCTCCAATTGATGCTGCAGTATGGGTTTCGAAACCTTCTCTTGCAAGATTGTATTCAATTGTCTTGCGGATATCAGGCTCATCTTCAATAATAAGAATTTTTTTAGACATAGTAATATTTAATAATCACAGCAATATTTATACTCTTTTTGCAGAATATTTAAAGAGTTTTTTCAAATTTGCTTGAAAATTCTTTTCTAAGCAAAGGCTTATCAAATTTTCCAGAAGCCAGTCGCGGTAATATAGAATCAGAAAAATATATTTGTAGTGGTATTTTAAATGCAGCTAATTTATCTGCCAAAAATAACTTTAGATCTTCAGATGTCATGACTTTATTATCTCTTAACACAATTGAAGCACATAAAATCTCACCCAGTCTTTCATCAGGTATCCCAAATACACATGCTTCAAGAATATCTGAGTGTTCGTATATTACTCCTTCAACTTCAGGGCATGCAATGTTTTCACCCCCTCTTATAACCATATCTTTAACTCTGTCTATAATATATAAAAATGGTCCGTCAAATTTTCCCAAGTCGCCTGTCTTGAACCAACCATCATCATTTATACATTCCTTAGTAGCTTCTGGATTCTTCCAATAACAAACCATATTTGCCATAGATTTAATGGCTATTTCACCCAAGCCGCCTTCCTCAACGTCATTCCATTCGTCATCAATAATTCTTATCTCTGTGACTGGAGGAACTACCCTGCCAGCTGATGATGGGTTGTTAATATATTCATCTCCATTTCCTAGAGTCCCGCACGCATTGGTTTCAGATAAGCCATAGCCAATACCTGGCCTGCCTTCGAACTCCTCATCAAGCAACTTAACATGCTCTGCTGGCCTTGGACCACCTCCGCCGCCAAGAGTTTTTAAGCTTGATAAATCATAATTTAGCCTATCTGGATGGTTGAGTAATTCCCAGGTTTGAGTTGGAACACCTGTTATATCTGATATTTTTTCATCTTCTATTAACTTAAGTGCATGGCCAGCATCCCATTTCCTCATCATTACTATTTTTCTACCAGCCAATATAGACATTAATAGCCCAGCGTGGCTCCCAGTAACATGAAAAAGAGGCACACAATGAAGAATAGCAAGATCAGGACCCACAACAGGAGTGGCATCTGGATCATTCATTTTTGCAACCTCTCCAGTAACAGCAGAATAGCAGCCCCAGCTAAACATAGTTGCTATTACGCCTTTCTGTGATGAAAGTACCCCTTTTGGTCTACCTGTAGAACCAGAGGTGTAATAAATAGTTGCGTTATCATTTCTTTCAATATTTATTTCTGGGAAACTAGAATCATGACCATTTATGAAGTCATTAAATAATATAAAGGAATCATCTGGTGCATATGTTGTTGAAATTTTTTTTACTTTTGGTAATGATTCAAGGCCTTTTAATCGTCTTTCATCGGCGATTAATAATTTAGCATCAGAATGTTCAAGTCCATATATAACTTCAGAGGGCACCCACCAGGAATTTAATGGAACACAAACAGCGCCAATACCTAGAATACCTAGATAAGCAAAAACATATTCAGGATTATTTTGCATACAAATTGCAACCCTATCTCCTTTTTCAATTCCTGCATCAATTAATGCATTACCAAGCTGAGCACTTTTTTCAAAAACTTCTTTATATGTAAATCTTTCGCCTTCATATACAAGCCAGTCTTTATCTCCATGAAGAAGTCCAAAATCTAAAAAACCTCTTAGGCTATCAGGAAAATGAACATACTCTTTATAAGTTACTCCCTTATCATTTATTACATCTTTTGTTTCAAAAAGCTGACCAGGAGCGGTGTGTGCTGCAAGAACTTCACTATAGATATCTTTCATATTTATTTTATTGTATATTTTTTTAAAGTTATTTATTTTACTATTAGAAAAGTTATTATAGCCACTCAATTCAACAAAAAATAAATTTAATTATGCTCAATTCTCACGATCTTCATTTTGCAAATATTTGGGAACATGTCTCAGACATTATTCCTAATCGTATAGCACTAGTTTGTGGTAAAAATAAGAAAACATGGAAAGAATACGAGCAAGATTCAGCAAAGTTAGCATCTTTTTTGAACTCACAAGGTATTAAAGAAGACTCAAAAGTTGGTCTATATCTTCATAATAGTAATGAATATCTCGAAGCACAGTTTGCAACATTTAAGGTTATGGGAGTGCCAATAAATGTTAACTATAGATATAAATCTGGAGAGTTGATATATCTTCTTGATAACTCAGATGCTGAAGCGGTTTTTTTTCAAGCATGTTACGCAGATCAAGTTGAGGAAATTGCAAAAGAGCTTCCAAATATTAAAACCTGGATTCAGGTTGGTAATGATTCTATTAAAGATCTCTCATTTGCTTTTAAATATAACGACATACTTAATCAACACCAGCAGATGGAAAGAATCATAAGAAGTGAAGATAATACTTATATGATTTATACAGGCGGAACTACAGGAATGCCTAAAGGTGTTATGTATACTCATGGGGGTTTTGCAACTTCTATGTTTGGCACATTAAAACAACAAGGGTACGAAGTTCCTGATGTTAGAAATAGAGACAATCTATTAAAACTTGAACCAATACTAAAAAAAATGGATAAAAATAATTTATTGAATAGCTGCCTTATAGCCTGCCCTTTAATGCATGGAACAGGAATGTTTTTAGGTGGTTTTCTTACTCATGTTCTTGGAGGCACAATCATTACCGTCCCTAGTCTTGGACTTGATGCAGAATTGCTCCTTAATCAAGTAAAAACCTCAAAAGCAAAAACAATGGTTATTGTTGGTGACGCATTTGCAAAACCAATTCTTGCTGAACTTGATAAAGCAAAAGAACAGAATAAACCCTATGACATTTCAAGCTTACAAACACTAATCTCGAGTGGTGTCATTTGGAGTGCAAAGGTAAAAGAAGGTCTTCTTAAACATCATGATATGAATTTATTTGATTCAATGGGCTCGAGTGAGGGTGGCATGGGTTCATCAATGTCTTCAAGAGATAAGCCTGCGCAAACAGCAAAATTTAAAATGAATAGCAACGTTATAGTTTTAAGTGATGAAAATAAGCTTGTTGAACCTGGATCAGGTATAAGAGGAAAAATTGGAACAAGTGGATTAGTTCCCATAGGTTATTACAAAGATCCAGAAAAATCTGCATCAACATTTAAAGATTTTGATGGAATCAGGTACAGCTTTCCTGGAGACTATGCCATGGTCGAATCTGATGGTAGCATCACTCTTCTTGGAAGAGGTAGCAATTGTATAAACTCTGCAGGTGAAAAGATTTACCCAGAAGAGGTTGAAGAAGCAATAAAGCTTGATTCGAATATATATGATTGCTTGGTGGTAGGCATAGATGATGAAAGGTTTGGTCAGAAGGTTGTCGCTGTTGCGTCATTTGAAAAAAATAAAGAAATACTTTTTGATGAATTAATAAAAAATACTAGGAATCATTTATCAGGGTATAAGCTCCCAAAAATGATAAAGTTTGTTGATGAGGTAAAAAGAGCTCCTAACGGTAAAGCAGATTATAAATGGGCCCTAGAAATAGCAAAGAGTTAAAACATGATAAATTTAAATAAAATATATTCTATTATTCTAGCAACAGTATTCTGCTCAACTTTATCAACTCAATCATTTACTGCAATAGGCACAGTAAATCCTGCTAAATACATCCCAGAACAAAAAATGATTGCGTTTGGTTCCAATGGAATGGTAACTACTCAACACTATCTTGCAACAAAAGTGGGTGAGGATATTTTAAATCAGGGTGGTAATGCATATGACGCTGCTATTGCTATAAGCTTCACTTTAGCAGTAGTACTTCCAAGGGCTGGAAATATAGGCGGCGGCGGGTTTATGGTCCTTCATGACATTAAATCAAAAAAGAATTATGCAATTGATTACAGAGAAAAAGCGCCGTTACTATCAACCACAGACATGTATTTAGATGAAAATGGTACCGTGATTCCAAATAAATCAACTTTAGGATATTTATCAAGCGGAGTTCCTGGAACAGTTGCAGGCATGTGGGCTGTTCATCAAAAATTTGGATCAATGGAGTGGGAGAAGTTATTAAGGCCTGCAATAAAATTAGCATCAGATGGTTTTAAAATTTCGCCCTATATGTCAGATATGCTAATTAAATATAATGCAAAACTTTCTGTTTTTGAGGAAACAAAAAATATATTTCAAAAACAGTATCCAATATTTAATGGTGAGTTATTTGTTCAGGTTGATTTAGCTAAAACTCTATCTGTTATTGCAGATAACGGACGTGACGGTTTTTATAAAGGATCTGTTGCTAAAAAAATTGCAGATGACATGAGTAAGAATGGTGGAATAATCTCCATCAAAGACCTAGAGGAATATGAACCTAAATGGAGGGACCCTTTAGTATCTAAGTATAGAAATACAAAAATTGTGACAATGCCTCCTCCATCCTCCGGCGGAGTTCATATAATACAAATGCTCAACATTCTTGAAAACTTTGATCTAAATTCTTTAGGTCATAACTCAAAAGAATATATTAATGTTCTAGGTGAAGTTATGAAGTATGCATATGCAGATAGATCAAAATATCTAGGTGACCCTGACTATTTCAACGTTCCGATAAAAAATCTTTCAAGCAAAGCCTATGCTAATAATATCTTTAATAAAATAGAAATTGGCAAAGTTATGCCATCAACTAAAATCAAACCAGGCAACTACTTAGATAAAGAAAGTAATGAAACCACACATTTCTCAGTTGTAGATAGTAGTGGGAATATTGTCTCATCAACTTATACATTAAATTCAAGTTTTGGATCGGGAGTTGTTATCAGGGGAACTGGGATCTTGATGAATAATGAGATGGATGACTTCTCAGTATCTCCAGGAGTTCCAAACCAATATGGACTCCTTGGAGCAAAAGCAAATGAGATTATTCCAAATAAAAGACCTTTAAGCTCAATGACTCCAACAATAGGTTTTAAAGATGGTGATTTTTACTTTACAACTGGATCACCAGGTGGCGCAAAAATTATTTCAGCAGTTCTTCAATCAATTTTAAATATGGTAGATTTTGACATGAATGTGGAAGATGCAATTAAAGTAAGAAGAGTCCATCATCAATGGCAACCCGACCTACTTCAAATAGAATTTAATATTGAAGAGAATTCTAAAAATTGGTTGCTGGATGCGGGTTACAATATAAAAATAATTGAACCTCAAACTAATTTACAATTAATTATGAAAAAAAATGGGTCTTACTATGGATATGGTGATTTTAGAAGACCGGATAGTTATGCCTCAGGAGATATTAAATGATTGATAAATTACTTGTTATAGGTGCCTATGCTATTCCAGCAATTCTATTATTATTTTTTTGTTTTTATATAACTAGAAAAAAATAACTCTGCAATTCAATGCATGAATTTATATTATCAATTGTATTCTTATCAATAGGTAGCTTTTCGTCTGTATTAATTTATAGATTGCCTTTGATGGAGTCTAGTAAAAAAGAAATTAATTTATTTTATCCAAGATCTCATTGCCCGCAGTGCAAACATACATTATCAAATAAAAATCTTATCCCCTTAATTGGTTATCTTTTAAATTATGGTAAGTGTTCTTTTTGCAATCATAAAATTTCATTTATTTATCTAATGAATGAAGCTATTCATTTATTGGTTGGTTTAAGTATTTTCCATTATTTTGGGTTTTCAGAAATAGCTTTATTTAGCTATATTATTTTTACTTTACTTTACGTTCTTCTTATTCTTGATTTCAAATTTTTCTATCTTCCTCTCTCTTTAAATATTTTATTTATTTTTATTAGCCTAATTTCAAATATGTTCTTTGGTTTATTCATTTCAGAACAAAGTTCATATTTTAATATAACTCCTGCTTTGTATAGTTTTTATGGTTTTATGGTTGGATTTCTTTCGCTATGGCTTGTAAATGCTGTTTATAAATTTTTTACAAAGAAAGATGGTATAGGAGGTGGAGATTTTATTTTATTTGGTGGTATTGGAACGCTTATAGGGCCTTTTTATCTGCCATTAGTATTATTATTTGGATCCCTGTCTTCATTAATAATCTATTTAATGTTGAAGAAAAAGTCGACATCAGATGAAATTCCACTAGGCTCAGGTCTTATTTGCGGATTTTTTGTGTATGTATTTTTAAGTTTTTGTGAACTAATAGATAATCTTATTGTCTTATAAATGAGACCTTTGAATACCATCTTAATTCATATCCCCTAGGTCACTAAAAAGCAGACTTAATAGTCTGCTTTTTTTTATTTTTAATTCATTTGTGTTATAAATAGATTAATGAAGATTAACCATTAATAAAAAATAAATCATGAAAAAAATAACACTCTTAGCACTTACCTCAATATTTATAATTTCTTGCTCTCAGTCAGATACACAAGGACAACAAGAAAAACCTATAGTTGAATATGTTTGGCATAACGCAGGTCCAGATTTTAATGCAGAAAATTTAGCGAAATTAATTAATGAATGGAATGTTGTTATCACAGAATCGGGAATGGACATGCTGGGTGCGAATATACTCACTCCCAGTCAATCTAATGATGGTTTTGATTTTATATGGGTCATGAGATGGCCTTCAATGTCAGCAAGAAATGCTGGATGGGATTGGTGGAATTCTAGCGGAGCTCAAGACAACTGGGCAGAGTCAATAAATGGAATAATGAGCTTTAGTATAGAAAATGTTTTCCCATTTGAGGTCACTGATGTTGCTCAGCCTAGAGTTGAAAATAACTCAGGGTCTTTTTTAAATAGATTTCATTTTTGTAATTTTAATGATGGTAGTGACTCGACTAGTCTTAAAGAGTTTAAAAATGCTGTTGATTCAACTATTTGGAGTGATACATATTGGAATGTCCTCTTAAACCCTATGTTTGATGCAGACCCTAAATCTGACTTTGTTTGGTTAGACTTATGGGCAGATCAGAGTGATAAAGATTCTGCACTTGGAAAGTTTATGGATTCTGAATATGCAAATATGTATGTTGATAGTTTTACATGCAATACAGCAGATTTTAGTGGTGTTGTAATAAGATAATTAATGGAGCGGGTAGAGAGGATCGAACTCTCATCAAAAGGTTGGAAACCTCTTATAATAGCCATTATACGATACCCGCTATTTAGAAAAATCATTATAAATAAAAAGGAAGCTAAATGCTTCCTTTTTTAGAACTTATTAAATCTAATATTTAAATTAAGCTATAAGACTTATACTTCTTCGAATCGAGACAGGTTGCATTTTCATTAAACTCATCTTTAATAGCTTTTGATTCCTCATCCTTGATCCAGTTTTTTTCTAAAAACTCTTTGTAATCATTTATAGGAAATGAATTAATCCATAAAAAATCTGTATCTGCTTGCGATGAATTTATATATGAAAAGCTATAAGGCATTTTTAATCTCCCTACTGAACTTATAAACCTGTCAGTGGCTATTCTAAAAGTCCCATAGTTATAATCAGCATTATATTTACACCTCAGTATTTCAACGTTTATAAAATCACTAGTATTTGATTTGATGGAATTATTCATATCCAAACCGCTTGATTGGTCAGTTAAAAATATACAAGTAGAAATACTACTTAAACCCTCTGTTTCTAATATCTCTATGAAACGCTTAAGGGCATCAAGATTATTACTTGAACGAATTGAGAAAACAAATCTACTGACTTCTTGCTGCGCTTCTGGAAATAAAATATCTATATTATTAAATATTGATAGCTCCTTTTGATATTTAGCAACAAGTGATGAAAGAAAAGATTCAAGATTAATTAGTGATGAAGACTCATCAAGATCGCAATAAAAAAAATCTTGTGTGTATGTATATTCAGGAACAATAAGGCTATTTAAAGAAATCGAATCGTCCTCTTTGTTATTACAAGATACCAAAAAAAGAAAAAGTGATAAAAAATAAATGTTTTTAAGTATTAGTCTCATGAACAAAAGTTATAATAGTCAAATGAAATTATATACTCGACTGTACCAATTTTTAATAATTATATTTATTGCTAATACTGCTAACGCTGAAAAATATATCATTGGGTTTGGGTCATGTTTAGATCAGGATGCGCCACAACCTATATGGGATTCCATTAAAAAAGAATCTATTAATTCATTCATATTTCTTGGTGATAATGTATATGGGGATATACCTTCTGGGGATTTAAAAAATATGCAGTCCGCATATAACAAACAAAAGACAATGATTCCGGATTGGCTAAATAATATAGAAATTGAGGCTGTTTGGGATGACCACGACTATGGAATTAATGATGGCGGTGGGTCTTATAGCAATAAATTTGAATCAGAAAAAATATTTTTAAATTTTTGGAATATCCCTTTAGCTGATGATAGATATAAAAGAGATGGCACTTACTTCAATAAACTAATAAATGTTGAGGGTTTAAGAGTTCATTTAGTGGCATTGGATACAAGATTTTTTAGATCAGATTTAATAAAGCTTAAGGGTAACTATCCTCTCTTTGGAATTAATAAAACTGAAGAAGCAACTATTCTTGGAAATGATCAATGGGTGTGGCTAGAGAAAACTCTCAAAATTAAAGCCGATGTTGTGATTTTAATATCCTCTATACAAGTGTTGCCTACAGAACATGGATACGAAAAATGGTCACTCTTTCCAAATGAGATGAAAAGACTCATAGCTAATATTAAAAATATTAATGCTAGAACTATAATTATCTCTGGAGATAGGCATAAAGCAGCTATATACAATGACAATAATTTATTTGAAGTAACGTCCTCATCAATGAATAGGCCTATCAAGGCTAACGTTATGATGAGAGCAGATGAAACTGATGCTCTTATGGTTGGAAAAGTCTTTAATAAAGAAAATTATGGCCTGCTAGTTTTTGATAGTAAATTAAAAACACTTCAAATGAGTATTAAGAATATAGATGGAAATGTAGTTAGTAGTGTTGATTTAAAACTGTAAAGCATCTAAAAATATTATTTTCTTGTAAACTATTAATTAATGAGCTCAATTGGTTTAATTTTTCCCGATCAACTTTCACTTAATAATAAGGTTCTTGAGGTTATTCAAGGCGATGATCAAATTTTATTGTATGAACCATTAGAGACTTTTTATGAGATTTCTCATCACAAACATAAGCTTGTCTTTTTAATAAGTGCATTTAGGCATTTTAAAAAATTATTAAAACATGATAATTTAATTCACGTAAAAATTGAGAAGGAAAGAAGTTTAAGTCTTGTTAATTATCTTGATTCTCTTCATAAGAAAAGCCCTTTTAATAATCTTTATGTGGCAAAACCATCAGATTTTAAAACTCTTAAAGACCTAATGTACTTCTGCCAGTCACATGAAATTAATTTGAAGGTTTTTGATGATAAAAAATTTATATCAACAACAGAAGATTATGATGCCTGGTCAGAGGGAAAAAAGACAACAATCCAAGAGTATTACTATAGGTGGCTACGAAAGAAATTTAATATCCTTATGGATGATAATGGGAAACCTCTTGGAGAGAAGTGGAATTTTGATAAAGAAAATAGAAAAGGCATCTCTCAACTCAAAGCTGAAGTTCCTCAAAGAAATAAAATCAAAACTGACTCTATAACTGTTGAGGTAATGATAGAAATTGAGGAGATGTTTAATTCATCTCCTGGAGACTTAGAAAATTTTAATTGGGCTGTTACTCACGAAGATGCCTGGAGTTTATTTCTTGAATTTCTAGAGATTTACTTACCTAATTATGGAAGTTTTCAAGATGCTATTAATAAAGATGATCCATTTATGTACCATTCTTTGCTATCACCATATTTTAATGCTGGGCTTCTTGACCCGATGGAGTGCGTTAAAGCAGCAGAAAATAAATACACTGAATCTAATGGCGCTATTCCAATTAATTCTGTAGAAGGTTTTATAAGGCAAATTCTAGGTTGGAGAGAATTTATTATGGGAGTTTATTGGGATAACATGCCTCAATATAAGCAAGCCAATTTTTGGTCTCATAGCAAAAATCTAACAGACAGCTGGTACATGGGTTCGACGGGCATACCTCCTCTAGATACTGCTATTATTGAATCTAATAACCTTGGATATACGCATCATATTAATAGGTTAATGATTATTTCAAACCTAATGAATCTTTCAGGAATTCATCCTGATGAAATTTACAAATGGTTTATGGAAATGTATATAGATTCAGCTGACTGGGTTATGGTGCCGAATGTTTATGGGATGGGAACTTTTGCAGATGGTGGGATATTCTCTACAAAACCATACATTTGTGGTTCTAGCTATATGCTTAGAATGTCAAATCATAAGAAAGGTGAATGGTGTGATGTTGTTGATGGTCTTTACTGGAGATTTATAGAAAATAACCTTAATTTTTTTAAAGGTAACCCAAGACTATCTTTAATGGTGAATGCATTGTCTAAATTAGACCCTCAAAGAAAGAAATTAATCTTAAGTAAAGCTGAAGAATTTATTGAAAATAATACAAATTAATCAAAGGAATTAACATCCTCTAATAGTATTTTTGCTGCTACAGGAGTCATCTTCAGATAGTCATGGCCTGCATTATCAACAACCTTATAACCCCATCTAAATGGAATATTGTTATTATCAGAAATATTTATCAATGACTCAAAAAAACTATTTGCTCTATCAACCCTTGTGATGCCTTGTTTTTGAGCTCCTTTGGATGAATTAACACTCTTTAAATTAACGTCACTGTCTCCTATTAACAAAGAGGTTCTATTGGACATAAACCATTTGATGTGCTCGCTTGATATATCTATTGGTGTATTTTTAATTCCATACGGAAAATTATTTCCATTAAGGAATGTATACCAACCAGCATTGGCAACTACAGCATTTGAAATTCTTTTATCATTACTCAGCAACATATATCTGTGGGTGAATTGAGCACCGGCTGAATGACCAAACATCTTATATTTATTAGTTGATAATGAAAATTTACTTTGGAAAAAATCGAAAAAAGATGATATTGATTTATTAATATAATCATCAGAATTATTATTTATTGACCCTGAGGACGTTGCAGACTCTAGAAGAAAAAAATATCTAAAATTACTCTTATCAAATTGAGGCGCAACTACAATAATATTTTTATTACTAACGTATGGAATCCATGCTGAAATATAATCTTTAGCATTTCTGCTATTACCGTGAATAACAAATAATAACTGTGTATCTTTATCTATTTTTTTTGGTGTAATATAAAAAATTTCTACATCAGGTTTGTCCCAATAAGCATATGTGATTTGATTAATTGCAGATGCATGTAATACATTTGTATTTGTAACTATTAAAATTAAAACAAATAAGAAAGTGCTTTTCATAAATCAATTCTATCAATGATTGATATTTAATAGGTTAAAATACTAAAAAAAATACAGCAAAATATAAGTGACTAATAATATAAAACTAATTCAAAAGATTCATGAATCTAAGTATAAGATTACTTTTGTTTCAAGTGGTGGTGGAACAAATGCAATTTCATCATTATTAAAAGTGCCTGGAGCAAGTAACACAGTTTTAGAGTCATATATACCTTACTCAAAGAAATCAATGGATCTATTTCTTAATAGGAAGCCTGATCATTATTGCTCCCTTAATACATCTCTTAGTATGGCAGCAAACGCATATAAAAAATGCTTACAAATTGACAATGAATATAAAAAAAAATACTTTATAGGGATCTCTGTAACCGCTAGTCTTGCAACAACCTATACAAAAATTGGAGATCATAAGTTTTATATTTCAGTACAAACTGAATCTTTTACAAAATCAGTTGAATGCAAGCTAATAAAGGGATCAAGAACAAGAGAAGAAGAAGAGCAACTTATAACTGAATATGTTCTATGCCTATTAGCTGAATGTTGTGGAATTGATAAACCATTGCCCTCCCATGATGAGATTCCAGTTATTCATATTGTTAAAGCAGAAAAATCTTGGAAAAAATTACTCAACAATGATGTTAACTATGTTTCAAGCGATAGATCCGTCCCGGAATTAATTTTTCCTGGATCTTTTAATCCACTGCATGATGGACACTTAAGAATGAGAGAATTGGCTGAAAAAAAGACAGGAATGAGGGCAACATTTGAAATATGTGCAAGGAATGCTGATAAGCCGCCCTTAACATTTCATGAAATTAAAAGAACTCTAGATCAATTTACTGAAAATGATAGCTGGGTAATGACGTCAGCGGGAAGGTTTAGTGAAAAAGCAGAAATGTTTCCTAACTCTGTTTTTATTATTGGAGCTGATACGTTGATGAGAGTATTTGATGAAAAATTTTATTCAAATAAAAAAGATATGATTGATCATATTGATAGGTTTAATGATCACAATATTAACTTTCTAGTCTTTGGTAGAAAGGTCAATAATAAATTTATCTCGCTTAGAGATATTATCATCCCATCTAATATCAAAAGTAGATGCACTGGATTTGAAGAAGGTAGTTTTAGAGATGATATCTCTTCAACAGAGTTAAGATTGGAGGAATAAGATTCTAATTATGTGGTGGAAGCTTGGCTTCAACAAACCATTCATGAACTCGTTTAGCAGGATTGAATTTTTTAAGTCTCATCTTTTTATTTTCAAGAGTAAATTTCCTAGTCTTGATAGCTGTGTAATGATAGGTATGGCTATCACGAGTTTCGCCTTCAGGAATTAAGTATACTTTTGTTTGTTTTTTATCTGCCATAATAGAGTGGAATTATACACAAAAATACTAAAATGAGAATAAAAGAAAATTAATATTTCAACTTAAAACTTACGCACTTCATCTTTGTTCCATAAACCCCAATAAGCTCCAACATCACCTTCACTATCAACTTTCCAAGATTCATCAAAAGATGAAAAATAAAAAATATCAATATTATTATTCTTGGACCAAAGCTGTGTATTAATAAAATATTGTAAATAGTTTTTATAAGATGGATGTGCACCCCACAGGTCACTTCCAGCACTAGGCCAACCCGTTTCAGTAATTATAACTTTTTTACCATTAGCAGCCTTTGTTGCCTCTTGAAACATATCTTTCATATAGAGTAAAGAATACTCTGATGCGCACCCTTCCCAAAATGGGTAACAGTTAGCAAGAATAACATCACAAGCATTTGTTATATTAGGCCTATCTCTAAACTCATAGTAGGCATCAACATAACCAACAGGTATGTTGTTTATATTTTCTTTTACATAATCTATATAAGAGATGAGCTCATCTTCAGATAGTTCTTTTCTATAAATAACTTCATTTCCAACAGCAGCAATATTTACTAACCCTTTTGAAGCAAGTTTTAATAGGCCCTCTATTTCATTATCATTACTTTTTAGGTCATCGCTAAGCCAAGCTCCAACTAATGTTTTAAAACCCATATCAACAGCTATTTGAGCAATCCTTGCATGCTCATCAGTTGAAGAAAATGTTCTAATCCAGTTTGTGTAAGGCTTTAATATACTTAATCTTCTTTTGATCTGCTCATCAGATACAAAATCACCTGGCTGTTGTTCATCTTCATATAAACTAAAACATATTCCGTGGATTTTGCTTTCAAGAATTTCACTACTGAGTTCTTTCAATTCATCCTCAGAAAGACTATCTAGATTTATCCCAAGTAATGATTTAATTTTTTCATCTCTCAAAGACATTTTAATTTGCTCCTTCGTTTCTTTGACTTAATTGTTTTTTAATTTCAGCTGCTCTTTGTTCATCTATCTCGTAGTCACGCATTACATAAATAGCAAATAGTGTTCCTACAACTGGTATTGTTGAGTAAGCGATTCTAAGACCAGTAAGAGCTCCTTCAGGCTGTGTTGAAGCATCACCTGCAAAACCAACGTAGTACATAATAAAACCTGATAAAAGTCCTGCAAGCGCAGTACCAAGCTTTATCATCCACCAATATATTGCTCCAAATGACCCTTCTTTTCTTGGGAGACCTTTTCTTAATTCCTCATAATCACAAGCATCTGCTGTCATACTCATCATTAAAGTAAATAGCCCACCAATTCCAAATGAGAAGAAAGGCAGAGCAAATAAAAACATATATGGCTTACCTGGAACAAACAAAAACCAAAATAGGACATATCCAATAATTGATATGCATTGGGAGATTATAAAAGTTTCTTTTTTTCCATATGACTGAGCCATTTTTGATACCAAGGGTATTACTAGAAACGTGGTAACAATAGCACCAACACTTCCATGCATTGCAGGCCATATACCTGCTGCCGATGCATCTCCAGAAAATAGATAGTGCACAATAATAAAGAATGAGAATGCAGCAATGGTCTGAAAGGAATTAAAAACTAAAAAGGTTGCAATACATAGTTTTCTAAATGGGATGTTTTTCCATGCATCTCCAAATATATAAAAAATATTAATAATACTCTTTCCAGCATTGTCTCTTGTAAGAGGAACTAAATGATCATCGTTAAGTGTTGATTTACTCTTAATAAAAATAGCAGGAATTATTGCAAGTAAAGTGCACAACACACCAAATATAATTGAGAGAGTTCGTGTTCCTGTTGCAGCATCGACAAAAATATTAGGATCATAAATAATAATCCAAATCCATGGAGCAAGAACCCATGCAAATTGACCTATAAATTGAGACACTGCCATGATTTGAGTTCTTTCATGAAAATTGTCACTCATTTCATAACCCATAGCTACAAATGGCACACCAAAAATTGTAATACCAAGATAAAAAATTAAATTAAATATTAAGAAATACCAAAAATTATAAGTCTCACCATTTTCAGGATAAAGCTGCCAAGATAATATGAATGCGATGCCTGTTAATATGCCGCCAACAAAAACATACTGCCGTCTTTTACCCCATTTAGATTTTGTATTATCAGATATAAAACCCATTAATGGATCTGTTAAAGCATCAATAAATCTAGGTACAAAAGCAATAACCCCATACAATAGTGGATTAAATCCAAGATCTTGGATTAACACAACAATAAATATTGATAGTAATGCTGGAAAAAGTTGATTGGCTAACATTCCAAGACCAAATGCTATTTTCTGGCCCAACGAAACGCTATTAGTTATATTTTCTACGTTATTCATATGAAATCCCCCCTGGATTCATATAGTTAATTAATTTCAAAATTTGTATAAGAATTTTTTATCACATCAAAAGTTATTTTTTTATTTCTATTTATATCTACTATGCCCCAGTACTCTTCATTTGCAGTGCCGTCATATGGTGTTCCATCGCTATTAGGAGCTGATCCACCAGTATCTTGTTCACTTGGATTTCCTGCTTTCCATAAACCATCTGTGAATTGAAAAATAAAAGAGCCAATATTCTTATCTGAATTATTTAATACATCGCTAATAATTTTTTTATTGGCGTCAGCTTGGGCTTGTTGATTTTCGCCTTTATTGTATTTAGATGTTGATTTTGTCATGAAACTATCAGCTCCAATCTCAGCAAAATACATAGGTTTTTTACTAAGTTTCTCCCACTCTTCAAATATAGATGCCGGCTCATCCCACCTATAAACATTCATACCCCAAACATTGATACTGGATGCTATTTTAAGAGCATCTTTACTTGGCAGATCGCCATGTGCACTAGAGACCAGCCTACTTGGATCTTCTATTTGTATAATCTGAGAAACAAGTTCCATGGATTTATACCAATTATTTATATCCCCACTAAACCATTGTGGATTATAGTTATATTCATTTCCAAGCTCCCACATTAAAATTGCATCATGATTTTTATATTTTCTGATGTAGTTAATAAAAGTACCTGAAACGATATCGAATTTACCTTGTTGGTTATATCCAAAACTAATAACAACCTTAATTCCAGCTTTTTTAAATTGATCTAAGACTGCTATATCATCAATAGGCTCATAGACTCTAACAGTATTTATACCAGCCTCTTTCATGAGTGATAAATCTTCTTCCAAGTTTATAAAGTTTCTTTTTGTTTTTCCAATTTCAACTGGGTGATAACAAATCCCCTTCATATAAAATGGGTTATTATTTACAAGCAAAGTATTGTTAGAGATCGTAACTTCAATAGAATGTGCTGAAACTACAAATATTAAAAAAAGAAATTGTAAAAAAGTTTTCATAATTATTATTGATTAATTGGAGGTAGGTTTGAAGTCTCTAATAAAGCATCAAAATCGCCATTAAAAGTTTTTTTAATAGGGTAGCCCCCTCTAGACAAACCATCAAATACATTTTGATCTACTTTTTCCCATAAAGGATATTTTGCTTCGCCATGAACAGTAAAAAGTCCAAAGTGATTTTCAGAGCCATTTTCATTTTGTGAGTCTTTCCATGGCTCATCAAATGCAGAAAAATAAAAACAAGAAATTGATTTCGCTACACAAGCATCGGTAATCATCTTATAGTATAGTCCCAGCTTGTATTCGTCTGCCGCTTCCGTACCACCATAACCATATAGATCTGAAGCTACACTTGACCATCCTGTTTCTCCAATATGAACTTGCTTTGATGAATCAATACCATGAATATATTCTTGAACACTGTTGAATTGACTAAGCTCATACTCAACAGATTTTTGTATGGCGTTTTTAATAATATCTTTTTTACTTAAGTCTTCTGAACCACCAGACAGATTCCAAAAGACTGGATTGTAATAAGTATCATGGAATGCATAGGTATGCATAGATACATAATCTACAGACCTTATTAATTCATCTAGGTCGTCATTATGATATTCCTCTGAACCACCACCCCAAGATGCGAAATTATCAGAACTTGTTATCCATATATTATTATTAATAGTTCCATTAATTTTAAGATCTTGAAGATACTTTACCCATTTTAAAATATATTTTGGTTCTAAATAATAACTTGTTGCCCAATGCACCATAGCCTCATTGCCAACAGCAATGACCTTTACGATATCTTGATAGTCTTGAGCCAATCTAACAGCCTCTGCTATTTCAACTTTATTACCCTCTAAATCTTCTTCATTATGAATTGGTAGATCTGTAAATGCATCCTTGCACTGAACCCATGCGCCTAGCATCACATACATTTCAAAATCTGAATCCGAGCTCTTAAGTTCACTAATTGCTTTTAGCGTATTTTCAGCAAAAGGATGATGAAGGTCATACGTCCTAATAACCCTAAAGCCTTGAGCAAACATTATCTGAAGATCTTCTTTGATATCCTCAATTGAAGGCTGGACCTCACGAGATTTTCCTCTGTAACCACCATAAGAAATAGCAGGATAATTGTTATTACCAATAATATCTTTTGCGTTCTTGCTCATAACCAAATCTCCAGATTTACTACATGAAGCTATTAAAAAAAAAGAAATGAGAAGTAATTTCTTCATTTTTTAACGCTTACATGCAACGCCTTTATTAAATTTGTTCTATTAAATATATTTTGTGAACTTTCAAAGTTTAGCTGATAGCCATTTACAGTTTCCTCAGAACCGTTCATTGAAATAATTTTTATATCTTCTTTATTAGACAGACTATAGATTACTGGCACTTGGCAAATCGTATAAGCTAATGAATTTGATCCTATAGGCATGTATTCAATTTCATTATTTAGATTTACAAATTTAAAAGATTTTTCTTCAGCCATAAATTCATTTTTGCGCAATAAAGTTGGTTCAAAACTAATCTTTCCATTATCAACAAAAAAACCTAACTCATAAAATCTGCTAATGACATCCTCTTTTACTTGTCCTGTCATTCCTGGCTGTTGAACACCTCTACCTCTTGGAGTGTGAGAGTAGGGATCGGTTGGAAAGGCTCCATATAGTTCTGGAGACTTGTTAACACCTATTCCTTCATTTATTTCAAAATAATGATCAAATAATCGTCCTATTGTTTTTGAATCAATATTTTTATCAATAGAAGCTTGAGTAACTTCTGCTGAGGCTAATAATAACTTTGATACCATATGCCAATAAATTGACCCTAGTCCCTCATAACCATAAAAAGTACCAGACCTCCCTGTAAAAGATTTATGATCAAATACAACTTCAAAAATATCTAGTATTAAATCCTTCTCTTCTTTCACAAACTCCATATATTTTGATGGTAAATTATCTAATTCTCTAATTAAGCAGCTAGCATTGTGGAATGAGCCATTAAAGTGATATTTATTATTAATATCTTTTATAACTACCTGGTGATTTCCATCTTTGACTAATAAAGATAAAAGAGAAGATTTATTAAATTCAGTTTCAGGAATAATATTTTTATCTAAAAAACCTAATAAATTCTTATTGGGATAGAGAATATAACTATATTGTTCATCCCAAAATAAAGAACTGCTTTTTAGACTATCTAATACTTTTAAACTTTCTTCTTCAGAAAGATAACCTGAGCTTAAGACTCCAACCTGACCTTCAAGCATCTCAGAAAGTCTATCAATAGAAATTTCATTGGCGCCTAGACTCACAAGATTATAAGCATGATATAAACCATCATTTCTTTTATTGCTATCAATTGTTTCTTCTAAAACTTTTTGCACTATTTCAAGAAAATTGATTACCTTCTTTCTGTCTAGATGTTCTTTAAAACCTGAAAAATTCGATGTATAAATCCTATCTCTGTACTCAGCAGCATTTTCTCCAATTTCATCAACAAACTCTTTTCGAGCTTTATCAGATACATCTGAAGTTAGTTTACAAAAAGATGAGTTAAGTTTTTCAAAGAAGTGAAATAGTTCAGTAGAGATCTCAAATGATGATGCATTATCATTTTTAAGAATAGTAATAAAAAAACATAAAAAACGTCTTAAATAGTAGAGAGTTACCATTGAAACACCATTTCCCACTAGAGCGTTATTTGCATCATTCCACTCTGGTCTTTGTGTGTTCATCCAAATACCAGCATCAGGAATGAAATTTGAAAGCTTAGCTAAAATTGTAGTTAAAATTTTCTCAAAGAAATTTACTTGATGTTTTAACCCTTGATAGTTCCTTAATATTGCTCCGTCAGCACCCTCTTTCTCTCTATCTGATTCAATTTTTTCTGCTAAATCAAAATTAAAATCTATAGTATTTTTAGGATCTTTATAAATAGATTTATAGTCCTTGATAGCATATGGAACATTAGCATATACAAAATCATTCTTATCAAGAAAGGAATTTAGCCTTTGAGGGAAATATTTTTCAGAAAATTCTAAAAATTTGAGAAGGTATATTATTTGATGATCACCCCAATAACCTATATAAGACCATGGATTATCAGCTTCTATTGTTTCCCAGTCAAAGCCATTTTTAGTTAATCTGTATGGATTATATCCATCGAATGTAGATGCATTTAAAAACCGATATATCATGCCGTCAATAAACTGAGGGTATGAATAAGCAAGAGCTTCCCAGTTCTGAAATATATCTCTCCAGTTACCCTGATAATCTAAAACTTTTTCATCTGTAATATCGTCTCTTGTATTAATAGAAAATTTATTCCAAGGTCGACTTGGATCGCCATGCCTTCTGCTAAACTTAATTGGTAAGTACTCTGTAGCCAGTCTTTTGTAGTCTTGAGAGCTGCTTTGATCAATAGTGTTTCTTAAAAATGTAAGATCAAAATGATCAGGCCATTCTATAAAGGTTGAATCCATTTCCTTAGAGCAATATTTGTTTGCATTTGATATATATTTAATAAAGTCACTTTTTTCTACAACATAGTCTTTATCAAATATTCCGCCACGCATAATATTAAACAAGGTGTTTGCAAAATGTCTGATATTTCTTCTTCTATCACTTGAAAGTTGAATTCCATCAGAAGAACCGACAAGTTTATAAAGCTCATTCGATGAATTAAGAATTTCTTCATTAATATCTTCAATTATATTTTTATTTCTAGATAAACTATCTTTAAGTTCTATAAGATCTGAGGAAGATTTATTAATATCAGCTGCAAACATCCATTCTTCTTTTTGACCGCCTTTCAGGCAGAAAGATGATTGAACAAAATAAGCCCCTTTTTCAGCTTTAATATCAGTCTCTTCATTTATATCAAATCCTTTTCTAAAGGCATCCAACTGAAGCGATGATAAAAGTACTTTATTTTCTTTAAGCCCTAAATGAAAAACAATATTGGATTTTAATGCTTCGCTTGGCTCTGCTCTATCAACAATAGTTGCGCTTAAAGCAAAAATTCCTATTTTAGAACCTTTATCTAATTCATTTCTTTTGTAAGCATCAGCTAAATTACTTGTATTATTTTGAATACTTTCATCAAGACCCCAAGGCAATATATTTTGAAACCCATCAAGCAATGTAACTGTTATATCATCATTGTTTAGATTCTTGATCGAAGAAGTTTTTACAAAACCGTATTTATCACAAGTTGTCCATTGATATGAAAATTTAAGTCCTAGATCATTATTAATCTCTTCAAAAATGACTTTGTTTCCTCTCAGGTTTTTATAGAGGTTTCTTATATTTTGATATATAAAATCAGATGTTTTGGTAAAAGGTTCCCAAAGATAGTTTCTATTATTTTTCTGAACATGGAAGATAGATTTACTTCCAGTTACTTCATAGGATTCAGTAATTTTGTCATCAGTATAATAAGGAAATAGTGCATTGTTACTATTTTTCCTCCCAGCACTAAGAGCTCCTGTTGACGAAATGAAAAGCCAGTGGTCATAAGCACTCACAATACTCATAAAAAATGGTCTCATTTTATTTACATTAGAAATCTTATAAAAATTTTCTTTATTTATAACAACTTCTTTTCCTTCTATATTTAATTCAGATGCATTGATTAAGCTATCGCCAAGATATAACTCTTTTCTATTTGTCATAATTTACTATGCCTTATTAATATTTTTTTTATAAAAATTTAGATTGCCATGAAGGCAAGCATGCTCTTTCTCGACAATACCAATCTTAACCATTTCAAGAATTTGTAAATGAACTAATTTTTTATCGCCATAAAAATATTCAACAAACTTATCCTTATCCATAATTTTAAAAATTGATCTAATGAGTCCGCCTGCAATATAAACACCTCGACCTGAAATAAAAGTTAAAGCCATATCTGAAATAGTCTCAGCCAAAGATTTAATAAACCCATCTATAACAAGATTTGCCATATCATCATTAGAGCCATAACGAGCAACTATATCTTCAGAAGTCATTCTCACTCCTGTTTTATATTCATAAATACTTGAAATAGCTTTGCCTGATAATACATCTTCAAGAGTCCTAAAATGATCATCATTTTCAATAAAGTAATTTTTTAAAAGTGTTTTTGTTAGTCCGGTTGTATTACCGATTTCGGTAGGAGTAACCTTATCGTCTCCAATAAGTAATGCTGCTCCAAGACCAGTACCTGGACCAATAAAGAAACTATTATTATTAAACTTTGATCCATCCTTTATAAGTGATATATCCTTATCTTCATAAGCAGCCAAGCTATGACCAATAGACTCCCAATCATTTAATAAATGACATGTTTGAAAATTAAATGATTCCTGTATATCTTTTTCGTTAATAGAAAAGTCTCTATTAGTCATAGTAATTGAACCATTAATTTTTGGTCCAGCTACGGATATAACCAAGTTATCTATATTTTTTCCTTCGATAAGATTGGCTAAAATATCATTAAACCCTTTAATGCATGAAAGTTTAATTTTATTTGTATCTTTAAGAGAAGATAAATCACCATCAGCATACGCATATCTTAAATTTGTTCCACCAATATCAATTAATAGTACTTTACTCATAACTTACTGACTTTATTTTGCAGGCATTATAGCCTTTGTTATTAATATATTTCACTGAATGCACATCAAGTATCCAATTACCTTCCGTCGAAAATGAAGCCCTAGAAGTAATTGAAGAAAGATTAAAATTATCAACTTCTAGACAGGCAAGAGGTATCTCAATTACTTGCCACTCATTTGTTTTATTATCTGCAAGAGCGTTGGATAAATCGAAAGACTGATAACAAATATTAGAACCTGAATTTTTAATACTTTCTTCAGTCTTAGAGCAACCAATGTTAAAGCTTATTTTTTTATTAGATACTTTATTTGGTCTCACGACTAGTTGAATAGCGCCTTTGTTCATATAAGTTAGATCTTCACTTGCCCCACTAGCTATTTCCCAAGATTTATATGAAATCTGATTACCAAAATTTATATTTTTTGCATCATCTTGTTTTTTAAAATCAAATTTACTAATACTAATACCGGACTGCAAATGTTCAAATACGTCAGAACTAATTCCCTCATATGTTATTTGATTTTTAATTGGATCAAAATATGATATTACCTCTCTATAGGAAGGATATGCCGAACCTACAAACAAAGTAACTTCAGATGGGGCTGGTTTGGAATCTTCAACATTAACTAAATCTATAAATATATTATCTTTATATGAAAGGCCATACTTATACTTAAATAATGGATCATAGTTTGCATCACCAAAGTTAAGTTCAAATTGAGATGAGTTTTTAGGCCACGAATAAGATAGCTTCCCTTTAAAATCATAAGATATCTTATTTTCCTGATTTGTAAATATTACATCAGTTACCCCTTCTATTGCAGAGCCAGGAAGCCACAACTGAACAAATGCATCTGATAAATTTAATTCTTCATTTATGATTAACGGTCTGCCAGAAATAAATAAAGAAACAGATGATATTTTTTGATCACTGATTTGCTTCATATAGTTTTTAAAACTTTTATCATGATTCTGATAAAAAAGAGTTTTTCTATCTCCATCTCCTTCGGCATATGGATCTTCTCCATATACAAAAATTACAAGATCTGGTTTTTTCTTATAGTTGGCATTATCTGAAAACTCAACAGTGCTTCCATTAGACTCAGCTTTTAATTTGATTGCCTCAAAAATACTTAAAGAATTAGGAAATTCATCATTAGTGTTTTCTCTCCCCTGCCATGTTATTGTCCAACCTCCCATGTGTTTTGTAATCTTGTTTGCTGAATCTCCAATAACTAAAATATGCTTGTTGGATGTTATTGGAAGAGTTTTATTATTATTTTTAAGAAGAACTATTGACTCTCTAACTGCTTGTCTTGCTATGTCTTTATGACGAGAATCACCAATATAATTAAAGGGATATTCATGCGGCTTTCTTTCATTAAACATACCTAGGAGATATTTAACAGATAGTATATTTTTAACAGCTTGATCTAATCTTTCTTCTTTAATAATACCTTCTTTAACTTGCCTTAAGGTATTGATATAAAGTGGTTTCCACTCATCAGGAGCCATAAAAATATCTACCCCAGCATTAAAAGATTCTGGGCAGCTTTCTTTTGAACACCCAGGGACTTGCCCATGTCCATTCCAATCCCCTACAACAAGACCTCTAAAACCCATTTGATCACGGAGGATGTTATTTAATAAATACTCGCTACCATGAGCTTTTTGACCATTCCATGAATTAAAACTAGCCATTACCGTTTGGATACATGAATTAATTGCATCAAAATAAGGTTTGCCATGAATATCTTTTAACTTTTGCTCACTAAGAATAGTATTACCTTGATCTACTCCATTTTTTGTGCCGCCATCTCCTAAGAAATGTTTTGCAGTTGCTAAAACATGATTATCATCAAGGAACTCTTTTCCCTCTCCTTGAAGTCCCTTAATCATTGCTTCTCCAAGTAAAGATACAAGCTCAGGATCCTCTGAGTATCCTTCATAAGTTCTACCCCATAAATCATTTTGAGGAACTGCTATTGTTGGTGCAAATGTCCAAGGTATGCCAGTTGAAAGAACCTCTTTAGCTACAACTTCCCCAATACTTTTAATAAGACTAGCATTCATGGTTGAGCCAAGGCCTATATTATGGGGAAAAATAGTTGCTCCAATTACATTGTTATGACCATGTACAGCATCAGTGCCCCATAGAATAGGTATTACTATCCCCTCAACAACAGGAGATGCATCATAATATTCCTTACTTAATTCCTTCCAGTCATTTATAGAACTATTCTTATTTTTGTTAGGGAATTTGCCGCCACCATTTAAAAATGTGCCTAGTTGATATGCCTTAGCTTCTGCTGGAGTAACCTCATCAATATCTGGCATTATTATTTGCCCAACCTTTTGCTCTAAGGTCATTTTATTAATTAAATTATTGATTAGATCATAGTCTACAGATACGATGCATTGATTGGTATTAGACCAATCTACAGAATCATTCAATACATTTTCTGATTGATCTATCCCCTTGCTACATGAAGAAATAAATAGAATAGATAAAATAAATATACTTTTTTTCATTTTTATAAATTTTAATTAAATAACCCATAAATTAAAGCAAGAACACTTACCACAATTACAGTATTAACATTAAAAGATTTTGAGGTACTAAAATTAATGCCATTTAAATCAATTGCTTTTGGTTGGTCTTGGTATCCCTGAATTAAAGAAGTCATGTAACATCCAAATGCTGAGGCAAAAAATACAACACCCATTCTGTGTATATATGGAAAATCTGGCAGAAGATATAACATACCAACAGATAAGATAAGTGATAATATGGCTGCAATTAAGACTGATAGTGTTGTTGCCTTTTTCCAGAAGAGAGCAACCAAAAATATTACTAATATCCCAGGAGTAAAAAATCCAGTAAAGTTTTGTATATGTTGAAAGATAGAATCAACACTGCCTAGAAGAGGCTTTGCCACTATCACAGCTATTGCCAATGAAATAACTACTGCCTTTCGACCTGTATTTATTAACTTTGCTTGAGAGACTTCATTTTTTGAGAACGTCTTATATATATCCATCGTAAATATAGTACTAATAC
>JABBBT010000015.1:0-9049 GCA_018607365.1 SAR86 cluster bacterium | reverse complement strand
ACTTCATTTTTTGAGAACGTCTTATATATATCCATCGTAAATATAGTACTAATACTATTTGTCATGGATGCTAATGATGAAACTATTGCAGCAATAAGTGCTGCAAAAGTAAGCCCTAAAAGACCATTTGGTAGGAGTGACATCATTGTAGGATATGCTTGATCAGATTTCTCTAAAACTGGAAATAGCATAGCAGCACAAATCCCTGGTAAAACTATTACAAGAGGCATTAAGAGTTTTAAATATGCAGCAAACATAACACCTTTTTGTGCTTCTTTTACAGATTTTGCTCCTAGAGCTCTCTGGGTAATATATTGATTAAATCCCCAATATGCAAAATGACCTATCCAAACTCCTGCACCAATCAAAATCCATATACCTGGAAGATTTTGATATGAGGGATTATCTGGAGATAAGATCATATCAAATTTGTCAGGTAACTCTGTGTAAACAATACTTAAGCCCTCTAAAACACCTTGTCCTTGGGATATCTTGCCTAAAGCTATAAAAGATACTGCTAAGCCACCAAAAATTAGAAGGATCACTTGAACTATATCTGTCATAGCTACAGCCTTAAGACCTCCAGACAATGAATAAGCAAGTGAAAGAAGTGCTAAAACTATCAACCCATTAGATAGTGACAAGCCTGTAAGAGTATTTATAGCTAATGATCCTAGCCACAAAACAGTAGTTAAGTTAATAAATACATAAACAGTTAACCAAAAAAAAGATAAAACAAGGCTCACTCTTTTATCAAATCTTTGTTCTAAAAACTGAGGCATTGTATAAATTCTTTTTTCTAAAAATAAAGGAAGGAAAAACTTAGCCATAACTATCAATGCTATTGCTGCTGTAAGTTCCCATACAGCAATTGCCATTCCAACAACAAAGCCCTGTCCTGACATTCCAATAATTTGTTCTGCGGATATATTTGCAGCTATTAAAGAAGCTCCTATAGCCCACCAAGGTAAAGATCTTCCAGCTAAAAAATAGTCTTCAGCACTTCGCTCTTGTCCTGACTGGTTTCTAGAAACATAAGTTGCTAAACCAATAATGCCTACACAATATAGCCCAACAATTATCCAATCCAATGTATTAAACATATCCTCTCCAAAAATAAATTTATACGTTACTTGCTATTATTTTAATATTCTTAAGTTTTTTAGTAATTTCAAACCATGATTTGTTTTTAATAAAATTCTCAGGAATCACTGATGATGATCCTGAAGCAATCACATTACTAAGCTGTAAGTAATCTTTTATATTTGTTTCTGTAATTCCACCAGTTGGTATGAATGAAATATCTGGAAACACTGACTTGTAAGCACTTAATCTTTTAGTCCCACCAGAAAGCTCTGCTGGAAAAAATTTTAATATTTTATGACCAAATTCTGAAGCCTGCATTATTTCGGATGGAGTCTGAATACCTGGTATTAATAAAATATTTTTTTGTTTTGCATAACTTGATAATTTTTCTGAAAATCCAGGTGTAATAATAAAAGTAGCGCCTGACTGTATAGCTAAATCTATATCACTTGTTCTTCTAATCGTTCCTACACCAAGAAAAATATCAGGATAATTCTTAAAATATTTTAATATTTTTTTAACTCTTTCATCTCTTAATGTCACTTCAATAATAGGTGTATCTGCTTTAATTAAACAGTCACAAATTTTTGAGACATCCTCTTCTGAGACCAGGGTACCCAGGGGTATTATTTTTAATTCTGTTATTAATTTCAAAACATCCATCAGAATATAGATGCTCCAGTATCCACAGATTTAACATTCTCTCTAAATGCTTTGAATAGCTCTCTTCCAATTCCTTCAGCGTTATTTGATACTTTATATAATTCTCTTGTGTTTAAAGTTTTTTCATCAACCTGGAGGTTGAATGTACCATTATTTATATCTATATCAATTTTATCATCTGTTTGTATCTTACCAATTAATCCACCAGTATTGGCTTCAGGAGAGATATGAATGACAGCAGGAACACTTCCTGAAGCTCCAGACATTCTTCCATCAGTAAGTATAGCTACTTCAAAACCTTTTGACTGGAGAACATTTAATGGAGAAGTTAATTTATGAAGTTCAGGCATTCCATTTGATGATGGCCCTTGCCCCCTTACTACAATAATACAATCTCTATCCAATTTACCTAAACCAAAGGCTTCAAGAACCTCATCTTGACTATCAAAAACAATAGCAGTACCGTCAATATGATTAATATTTGATTTTAGTGAAGAAGTTTTTATAATCCCTCTTCCTATATTTCCTTCAATTATTTTTAAGCCACCTGACATATTAAATGGATTATTTGAGTCTCTAATAATACTTTGATCTGTGATTTGAGATGGAGTATTCCATACCAATTCATTATTTTTTATTTCAATTTTATTTCTGTAAACAGACAAATCATTACCTAGCAAAGTTTGAACATCAGGAAATAAAAAACCTCCATCTAGAAGAGACCCTATAAAAGCAGCGACTCCACCAGCGGCATGAAATTCATTTACATCTGCTGATCCATTTGGGTATACGTTTGTGATTGTGGGCACAATAGCTGAAAGGTCGTTCATATCATCTAGAGTTATATTAAATCCACAAGATTCTGCCATGGCTATTAAGTGGATTGTCAGATTTGTTGAGCCTCCACTAGCTATCAAGCCAACCATTCCATTAACCCAACTTTTTGAAGAAAGCATTTCACCAGTCTTCATTCCTTTATTTTTTAAATCAAGAACAGCTTGAACAGTCCTATCAATGATTAGTTGCCTTTCTGCTGATTCTGGTGATACAAATGAGGAGCTAGGGAGTTGTAACCCCATAACCTCCATAATAAGCTGATTAGTATTTGCAGTTCCATAAAATGTACATGTACCAGAAGAATGATAAGCAGCTTGCTCTGAGCTGATTAAAGTTGATCTATCAACTTCTCCATTAGCAAATTTTTTACGCACAACATTTTTATCAGCATTAGATATGCCCGTTGGCATAGGGCCTGCAGGTATAAAAGCTATAGGCAAATGACCAAAACTTAATGAGCCAATTACCATACCTGGTACTATTTTGTCACATACGCCTAAACAAATTGCAGCATCAAAAACATTATGAGATAGGCCTACGGCCGTAGATAATGCAATAACATCTCTACTAAAAAGAGATAATTCCATTCCAGGCTCACCTTGAGTAATACCATCGCACATTGCCGGAACTCCACCTGCAACTCTAGCAATCGCATTTCTTTTTAATGATGATTCTTTAATTACATCTGGGTAATCTTTTAAAGGTGCATGAGCAGACAACATATCGTTGTATGCAGAAATGATACCTATGACATCAGCACCATCAGCAGCGTCACCTTGTTGAGCTTTATCACATGAAGCAAATGCATGGGCAATATTACTACATCCCATATTTTTTCTAGCAGACTTACTGTGCTCAGAAGCTAGATTTATTTTATTAAGATAATCAGATCTTAAGGTTTTGCTTCTTTCTTCGATTCTTTTTTGAATTTCAATAATTTTACTGTTCATTTTTATTTCTTATTTCCATTTTTCCAAGACCTATATTCTCTTTTTAATAGAAGATCTGAGTTTGATGGGCCCCAGCTACCAGAAATATAGTCTTCCATTGGAACGTCTTCAGATTTCCATAAATTAATAATGTTGTCTATCCAAGACCAAGAGGCTTCTACTTCATCCCTTCTAACAAATAGTGCTGTGTTTCCTTTTATGACATCTAAAAGCAACCTCTCATAACAATCCTGATGTCCAATTTCATTATAATCATGAAGATTTAAATCTAGTGGAAGTTCCTGTAAGTCAAAACCAGTTACATCAGGTTTCTTTGTATTTAGTTTTAAATCAATACCTTCATCAGGATGAATCCTAAGAACTAATTGATTGGGAGCTAGAGATTTTTGATCAGAAAAAATATTATGAGGTACATTTTTATATCTAACTACAATCTCAGAAGATTTTGATTCCATTCTTTTGCCTGTTCTTATATAAAATGGAACACCAGCCCACCGCCAATTATTTATGGCAACCTTAAGTGCAACAAAAGTTTCAGTATTTTTTATTGGATCTACTCCATCTTCATCCTTATATGCGCATGCGGCTTTCCCTTTTGAAATGCCATCAGTATATTGTGCTCTAACAGAGTCAATACTAATATTATCCTTATTGAAGGATTGTAAGGACTTAAGAACCTTTAATTTTTCATCCCTGACTGATTCGTTATTTATTGAAACAGGTGGCTCCATTGTTATAAGACAAAGAATTTGAAGCAAATGATTTTGGACCATATCGCGAAGAGCTCCAGTGTCATCATAATAATTTCCTCTACCCTCTACACCAAGATCTTCAGCAACAGTTATTTGAATATGATCAATAGCTGCATTTGACCAGCTTCTTTCAAAAATAGTATTCCCAAATCTTAATGCTAATAAATTTTGAACAGCTTCCTTTCCTAAGTAATGATCAATTCTATAAATTTGATGCTCCTCAAATCCATTAGCTAAAGAATCATTTATTTCATTTGATGTTTCTAGATTTGTACCAAGTGGTTTTTCAACAACTACTCTGCAATTCTTATTGACTAAATTATATGACTTAAGATTATTTGATATTGTTTGATATAAAAATGGTGGGGTAGCTAAATATAGAATAACAGAACGGTCTTCTGGTAATTTTTCAAATACATTCCAGTCTTCTTCAGAATTAATATCTAGCTTTAAATAACGCAATCTCTTTGAGAAAGTTTGCCATGGCTCTTCATGATTATCAAAACCATGAAAATATTCTGCTAGTGATCTTTTAACCATAGCAATATAGTCTTCATTTGAAAGTTCTTTTGAACCAACGCCAACTATTTCACTACTTTCATCAAAAGAAGATAAGATTTCTTGACGAAACATTGCAGGTAATAGTTTTCTATTTGCTAAATCACCGGTTCCACCAAATAAATATAAAGAAAATGTATTAAGCATCATTAAAGCCATCCTCTAGAAATTGGATTCTATTTAATTGAATTGAAAATTCAGTAATAAATCTTGCAGCATAGGCACCATTAATAACTCTATGGTCATAAGATAATGAAACTGGCATCTGTTGGGATACTTTAATTTCACTATTTTCAAGAGATAAATGATCAAATGTTTTAGATAAACCTAAAATACCTACCTCAGGTGGATTAATAATTGGTGTGAAATACTTACCACCAATTCCACTAAGAGAAGAAATGGTAAAAGTAGCACCTTTTAATTGATCAACTTTTAACTTTCGATCCTTTGCTTGGGTAGCTAGCTCAAATACTTCATCAGAAATCTGAAGAACAGTTTTATTTTGCACATTTTTGATGTTTGGAACAATTAGCCCGTCAGGTGTATCTACTGCAACTCCAATATTAAAATAGTTTTTTTGAACAATATTTAATAGATCAGATGTTAATGATGTGTTCATTATTGGGAATAGTTTTAATGTCTCTACTGTTGCCTTAATGATATATGCGAGTGGCGATACCTTAGTTTTATATTTTGTATTTAGTTTTTTTCTTAATTCAAGAAGTGCTGTTATATCAGCATCATCATGCTGAGTTACATGTGGGATATTTATCCAAGATGTATGGAGGTTTTTTGAGGCAGTTTTCTGAAACTTAGACAGCTTATTAATCTTAACTTCACCCCATTTCGAGAAATCAATATCGGGTTGAATTGGCTTGAATTCTGATTGGGTATTGTTATTTAATTTATTTGAAACAAATAAATGCAAGTCTTCTTTTAGAATTCTTCCTTTAGGTCCACTCCCTGCAACTTCATTAAGATTAATTCCAAACTCTCTGGCGAGCTTTCTGGTTGCTGGCCCTGAGTGAATTGAAGAGTTTTTATAGCCAGATATTTGAGAAGGTATTTTATTTGGTAAAGGTTTTTCTATTGATTTTTCTTGAGTTGCAAGTGTTTGATTTACATCATCTTGAGCAGTTTTATTAGATAAGTTTTTTTCTATAGCGTTGTTTAGTTCTATTATTTCTATATCAACAAAAGGCATTCCTGTTTTAGCCATATCTCCAACAGAAACCTTAATGCTTTTCACAACACCATCAACAGATGCAGGTATTTCCATTGCAGCTTTATCAGTTTCGAGAATCATTATTGGATCTTCAGAATCTACTTTTTGATCAAGCTCAACACAAATCTCTATAACCTCTGCTTCTTCTACCTCTCCAAGGTCTGGAACGTTAATAGATTTTAGCTTAATCTCACTATCTTCATTAATGGCAGTATTCGTTAAAGGCGGTTCTTCTGATTTGGCATCTTGTTCAACATCTTTACTATCAGATGAGTTTGATTTATTTTGTGATTCTTCTTTTGCAGTCTCTATATCAACAAAAGGCATTCCTGTTTTAGCCATATCTCCAACAGAAACCTTAATGCTTTTCACAACACCATCAACAGATGCAGGTATTTCCATTGCAGCTTTATCAGTTTCGAGAATCATTATTGGATCTTCAGAATCTACTTTTTGATCAAGCTCAACACAAATCTCTATAACCTCTGCTTCTTCTACCTCTCCAAGGTCTGGGATATTAATTGTAGATAATTCTGTCATTAAGCTTCCCACGGATTAATTTTTGTTGAATCTACACCTATATCTTTATATATTTTATCTAAAATATCTTTATTTAGATTACCATTTTTGTATAAAGTATATGCTGATGCTCTAACAATACTATTTGCATCAATTTCAAAAAATTCTCTTAACATTTCTCTAGAATCACTTCTTCCAAAGCCATCTGTCCCAAGCACAGTAAAGTCTTCATCTATATATGGTCTTATTTGTTCTGCATAAGATCTCATATAATCTGTAGATGCTATTACAGGAATTGGATTAGATTCAAAGCATGTTCCCACATATGATTTCTTTTCTTTTGAGTTTGGATTTAACTGGTTATATCTTTCAGTTTCCATGCCATCTTTTCTTAATAAATTAAAGCTAGTTACACTCCAAACTTCTGCTGATATTTTATACTTTTGAAGGATATCTCTTGCATTTATGGACTCTCTTAATATTGATCCAGATCCAAGCAATCTGATAACAGGCTTATCTGCCTCAATAAGCTTATACATTCCTCTAATAATTCCATCTTCAGAGTCTTCAGGCATTTGTGGATGTTGGTAATTTTCGTTAGTTGTAGTTATGTAATAAAAATAATTTTTTTGATCAACATACATTTTTTGTATTCCGTCTTTAATAATGACTGCGACTTCGTAAGAAAAAGCAGGGTCATAAGACAAACAATTTGGTATGGTTGAGGATAAAATATGACTATGCCCATCTTGATGCTGAAGGCCCTCACCATTAAGTGTTGTTCTTCCTGATGTAGCACCAATTAAGAAACCTTTTGCCTGTGCATCTCCTGCAGCCCATGCTAAATCATGAATTCTTTGGAATCCAAACATTGAGTAAAATAAATAAAATGGGATCATTGGGTAGTCGTAATTGGAATATGCTGTTGCCAGTGCAGACCAAGCCGAGAAAGCTCCAGCTTCTGTAATTCCCTCTTCAAGCATTACGCCTTCTTTCGATTCTTTGTACCACATCACCTTATCAGCATCTTCTGGTTCATAATTTTGACCAGCAGAAGAATATATACCAACTTGTCTAAACAAAGCCTCCATTCCAAACGTTCGAGCCTCATCAGGAACTATTGGAACAATTCTTTTTCCAATATCCTTATCTTTTAAGAGATCTGTAAGCACTCTTACTGCCGCCATAGTAGTAGATATTTTTCTTTCTCCAGTTCCCTCATAGAGCTTTGTAAATGGTAAATCATTTGGTGAGGGTAAAACCTCTGAGATATTTCTTCTTCTTGGTATCGGTCCACCAAGTCCGTCACGTGTTTTCTTAAGATATTGAATTTCTGGTGAATCATCCGCAGGCCTTACATAAGGAATCGATTCAATTTCATCATCAGTCACTGGGATATTAAATTTATCTCTGAATGCTTTAATATTATCCATTGAAAGCTTTTTAACTTGATGAGTTGTATTGTCAGCTTCTCTTGATCCTACACCATAACCCTTGGTAGTAAGAGCAAGGATAACTGTAGGCGCTCCTTTAGAATTGACTGCTTTATGGTAAGCAGCATAAACTTTATAAGGATCGTGACCACCTCTATTTAATTTATAAATATCCTCATCAGTAAGATCTTTAACAATCTCTAAAGCACTTGGATCTTTGGCAAAGAAGTTTTCTCTAGTATAAGCCCCGCCCTTAGCTTTAAAATTTTGCATTTCTCCATCTAAGACAGCATCCATAATATCCTGAAGTTTGCCCTCTTTATCTTTTGCCATAATTGGGTCCCATTTTCGACCCCATACAACCTTAATCACATTCCACCCAGCTCCTCTGAAGGAACCTTCAAGTTCTTGAATAATTTTTCCATTACCTCTAACAGGTCCATCTAGTCTTTGTAAATTGCAATTAATAACAAATATTAAATTTTCTAATTCTTCTCTTCCTGCTAGAGCAATTGCTCCTTTAGATTCAGGTTCATCCATTTCACCGTCGCCACAAAAAACCCAAACCTTTCTATCATCTCTAGGAACCAAGCCTCTTGCTGACATGTATCTCATAATATGAGCTTGATATATACCCATTATTGGTCCAAGACCCATTGATACTGTTGGGAACTGCCAATATTCTGGCATTAACCAGGGATGAGGGTATGAAGATAAACCAGGCTTCTTTACTTCTCTTCTAAAATTATCAAGATCATCCTCGCTAAGATGCCCCTCTAAAAAACTTCTAGCATATATTCCAGGAGAAGAATGTCCTTGATAATAAATAAGGTCTTCCAACTGGCCTTCTGAGCCTTTAAAGAAGTAATTGAAACCTACATCATATAAAGTTGCCGCAGATGAAAAAGTTGAAATATGGCCACCAAGATCATCATCATTCATATTTGCTCTAAGCACTATTGCAAGTGCATTCCACCTAATTAAAGATCTTATCCTTCTTTCCATGAACAAATCACCAGGCATAGA
>JABBBT010000042.1:2902-4360 GCA_018607365.1 SAR86 cluster bacterium | reverse complement strand
AGCATTGGCGTGCCAACTTTTTCTTGCCAAGAATGTGAGTCTATATTCTCATAATAAAGATCTATGCCAGCTATAAATCTTCCGCCATCATTCAACCATGATTTTGCAATATTATTTATAACATCAGTAGGATTTTCTAAATAATATAAAACTTCCATAGAGTGAATCAGATCATATTTTTTTAATGAATGAAAAGTATTAATATCAGCAGTAAAATATTCCTCATCGCCCCCTCTTGAAATTGCCGCTTTGATCATCTGTTCGGCTCCATCAATCCCAACCGACTTATTGCATAAATTATGTTTAGCTATTTGCCTTACAACCCAGCCATTTCCGCAACCTAGGTCTAAAAAACTGAAATTGTCTCCAATATCAACTCTTTCTTGCAATGCAAAATCGGTCATATTTTGAACAGAGATGGTATGCCCATTTTGCATACCAATATCCTTACCCTCTTCTAACCATTGCCCAAATACCTCAGTAGCACTTCTCATATTAAAATATTCTGCTTAACCCATCGTTATAGATATTTTTCCAAAATGTTTATTATCTATTTGATGTTGGAAAGCTGCTGCTAATTCAGATAAGTCAAAAGTATCACTTATCACTGGCTTAATGTCAGTTTTTTCTAAGTAATCAATCATAGCCAATTGAGAATCTTTATTTGCCATTGAAATGCCACTTAGCCTAATTTGTTTTAAAAATATCCTTGGCAATACAATCTCACTAGCGGACGGTCCACTTAAAACACCAATAAGAGCAATATGACCTCCTAGCTTTGCGGCTCTTACAGATTCTGCAAAAGTACCACCGCCACCTACTTCAATGACGTGGTCAACCCCTTCGTTATTGGTCTTAGCTAAAACCTCTTTGCCCCACTCAGGTGTTTCTTTGTAGTTTATAAGCTCATCAGCGCCTAAAGCTTTAAGTTTTTCTAATTTTTCTGCAGAAGATGAGGTTGCAATAACTTTTGCACCCATAGATTTAGCTAGTTGCAATGCAAAAATAGAAACCCCTCCAGTACCTTGAACCAAAACTGTTTCTCCAGCCTTAAGTTTGCCGTCATCAACCAATGCCCTCCAAGCAGTAAGGCCAGCACATGGCAAAGTAGCTGATTCTTTTAAATCAAAGTTACTGGGAGTTCTTGTAATAGCAGATGCCTTAATGGCAATACATTCTGTTGCATATCCGTCCTCATGATCTCCAATAAAACTTAATAGCTCATACTTAGGTGGACCGCTTTGCCAATTTGGAAAACATACACTCATTACGTGATCGCCAACTTTCCACTCAGTAACATCAGAGCCAACTTCTATTATTTCTCCTGCTGCATCCGACAAAGGAACCCTCTTATCGTCAGTTGGAATAGCTCCAAGAGCAACTAATAAATCATGATAATTTAAGCTACTTGCTGCTACTTTAATAAGAACTTCATCAGATTTTGGCATAGGGACATCA
>JABBBT010000042.1:0-2802 GCA_018607365.1 SAR86 cluster bacterium | reverse complement strand
ATTAAAGCATATCAATTTTTTGATCAACTATATCTTTCAATAATGGACTTTCTGCAGACCTTGCAAAGGCCTCATCAATACCATTAAATCTTTGCTGATTCACTTGGCGGTAATTAGGGTGGGTAAAGATATATAACTCTCCATGATTAATAGCCTCAACAACTCTTTTACCAACAATAGAAACATCAATACCATCTTTCACCATCTGTTTTGTTTGTTTTGAAAAGCTGCTTTCATTTTCAATTTGATAGTTTTCTGATTTGTATTTATCCGGTCGATTTCTTTCAGAATCATATATGCGAGTTTGAACAAAAGCAGGACATAGAACAGATACACCAATACTTTTATCTTGTAGCTCTGCAGCCCAACTTTCAGACAAAGCAACTACAGCAGCCTTACTTGCTGTATAGGCTCCACTATATGGAACCCCGCCCATGCCTGCCATTGAAGATACATTTAAGATCCAACCACCTTCGCCATGATCCTTAATAAGAGGAGTCATTACCTTTGCGCCGTAAACAACTCCCATTAGATTTACTCCTAGTGCCCATTGCCAGCCTTCAGTTTCTTGATTTTCTATAGGTCCTGAGTCGCCGCCGACACCTGCATTATTAACAACTATATGAACCTTACCAAATTTCTCTATTGCTTTATCAGCAACTGACTTCCATTGCATCTCATCAGCTACATCTAATAAAGCACCCAAAACAGGAATTCCTAATGATTCCAGTTCAGTAGTAGATTTGAGTAGATTCTTTTCATCAATATCAGCAAGAACTATATTCATCTTTTGCTCACCTAATGCTTTAGCAATAGATAAGCCAATACCTTCAGCTCCTCCACTAATTACTGCAGTTCTTCCTTCAAATTTAAACATTTTAAATATTTCCTTCCATAGAATTGATTGATTTTTTGTTTACTAACATTGTAGTTAAAATAAAGACTATGTATATAATTAAGCAAGCTAATAACAACAGGGCAATATGAAAACAAAAGTTATTTTAAGTATATTATTTTTTTCTAGTACGGTACTTTCAGACTATAAATATGAAACTATCCTAGACAACTTAGATGATGCCTGGAGCATAGTGTTTTTAAGCGAAGATAAAGTTTTATATACTGAAATGCCTGGAAAATTAAAAATTGCTACTTTATCAGATAAGTCTATAACTAATATTAATAATGTTCCTAGTGTTCAATATGGAGGTCAGGGAGGACTATCAGAGGTAGTTCTTGACCCTGAATTTAAATCAAATAATATGATTTATTTTAGCTATTCAGCTAAAGATGCAAATGGAAAATCAACATTGTTTTTGTCATCAGCTGAACTGAAAGAAAATTCATTAATTAATTCAAAGATTATATTTGAAGCCAAGGCACCAAGAAGATCACCAGTTCATTTAGCTGCAAAAATTGCTTTTTTAGATGACGGCACTATTTTATTAGCTAGCGGTGATGGGTTTGACCATCGTGAACAAGCTCAAACCTTAGATAACCATTTTGGGAAAATTATAAGAATTAACAAAGATGGCTCCATACCATTAGACAACCCTTTTTTAGATACAAAGAATGCTCTTCCTGAAATCTATTCTTATGGTCACAGAAATATGCAAGGCTTGGTTGTAACCTCATCTGGAGATGTTTATGAGCATGAGCATGGCCCAAGAGGTGGTGATGAAATGAATCTTGTAGAGCCAGCATTAAATTATGGCTGGCCAGCTATTACATATGGGATAGACTATTCTGGTGCAATCATAAGCCCTTTTACAGAAAAAAATGGCATGGAACAGCCTCTACTTCATTGGACGCCATCCATTGCTCCTTCAGATATGATCTATTATGAGGGTGATATATATCCTGAATTGAAGGATACCTTTTTAGTAACAGCATTGGTTTCTAAAGATGTAAAAAAAGTTACTTTTATAGATAAAAATAATATTCAGGAAAGTCTATTTTCTGAATTAAATTCAAGATTAAGGAATATACAATCCTCTCCAAGTGGGATTATTTATTTACTGACTGATGGGCCTAAAGGTAAATTAATTAAAGTTTTGCCTAAAGAATAATGAATATAGCAAAGTACCCATTTGCCATATTATCTGCAGCATTATTTACAGTAATGTTGATTACTCCTATATCATCGATATCAAATCTAATTTGGCTAGCATCTGCTGATATGCCTGTAGGATTTATTACTTGGATTGAAGTCATTCTGTTTGATTTTCAAAGACTGGGAATTGCTTTATATGCTGTAGTTATTATTGGTTTTGGTATAGCTTTCTCAGTTGCTGGGTTAATTTCTAAATACAGTTCTTATAGTGGAAAGTATCTATTTGCAGTTGCGGGAGCTGTTGCCATTGGAATGGCATTATTTTTGATGGTTGAACTCTTATTTCAAACACAACTATTAGGTGGTAATAGAAGCATCATAGGTAAGATACTGCATTGTGTAGCTGGGTTTTTAGGAGGTTATTTCTTTTATTCTCTTGTTTCTGTTCAAAGAAGTTATACCTTTATTATTAGGTTTTTAGGTATTTTATATGCCTACCTAGTATTAGGCTCAGCACTTGGGTGGATTTTTACACCAATTAGTGCGGCTGCTGATTTTGGATTTGTATTAAATGAATTATCACAAGCTGCACAAAATGCTTTACTAAGAGATTTCACGTCCTTTTTTGTTGCAACATTCTTATTTATGGTTTTGGGTGTGATTACCTTAAACCCAATTTGGTTTTTTTCAGTTGCAATAATTTATATTGGAGCTGCAATATTTAACTTAATTGCTATTTACGTTCACGGTAC
>JABBBT010000026.1 GCA_018607365.1 SAR86 cluster bacterium | reverse complement strand
ACTGATAACTGGATTGGTTTATTTCAATCAGCCAGCCTCTGCAGCACTGTTTGCACAAACACAACTTCTTCTGTCTGAATATTTGGGCTGGTTTATTATTTTGGTAGCTAATGGATTTTTAATTTTTACAATCTATCTAATATTTACTAGATATAGTGGAATAAGACTGGGTGGCGCTAATGCCGAACCTGCATATACATATACTAATTGGATAGCAATGCTTTTCAGTGCTGGCCTAGGCATTGGTTTATTATTTTATGGTGTTGCTGAACCTATAGGAAATCTTAATGACTATCCAGAAATGAGACCTGGAGATCTTTCCTATAATGCAGGAAAGGCTCTTAGCTTAACTAATCTTCATTGGGGCCTTCATGGGTGGGCAATTTATGCTGCTTTGGGATTATGTTTCGCTTTTGCTTCTTACAATAATAATAAAGCTTTTAGAGTCAGCTCTCTTCTAGGGAATAAAGTTGAAAATAATAAAGCACTATCCGCAACAATTGATATTATTGCAATTCTTACAACAGTTATAGGAATAGCAACATCGCTTGGGTTAGGTGCATCACAAATTAATGGCGGTCTTCAGTATGTATTTGATATACAGATTAATGAGTTTGTTATTATCGTAATCATCACTATTATTGGCCTTATAAGTGTGTGTCTCGGTCTTGATGTTGGTATCAAAAGATTATCTCAAATGAATATGCTTATTGCTGTTTGTTTGTTGGTCTTGGTTTTATTGCTAGGCCCAACTGTGTTTATTCTAAATGCTATGGTTCAAAATGCTGGAGTTTATTTAAACCAATTGATTCAATTATCAACTTGGACAGAAGCCTATAATACTTCTGTTTATCAAAATGGTTATACCTTATTTTATTTTACTTGGTGGTTTGCATGGGCCCCATTTGTGTCCCTCTTTATTGCAAGAATTTCATATGGAAGGACTGTAAAAGAATTTATTATAGGAGTACTTATAGTTCCATCTTTAATCGTATTTATTTGGATGGGAGTTTTTGGCAATGCCGCAATTTATCTAGTGCTTAATAGTATTGGTGATATTGGTTCTGCTGTTAGCTCTAATGCTAGCACTGCATTGTTTGTTCTTTTTGATTCGCTTTCTTTCGCAAAACCACTGTCTTTGATCTCCTTAGTTTTGATTGTTACTTTCTTCGTAACATCTTCTGATTCAGGTGCATTAGTTGCATCAATGCTTTCATCAAAAAGACATATAGATATAAGTAGTGATTCACCCCTAATATCTAGAATTACATGGGCTATATTATTAGGTGTTGTTGCAGCAGTATTATTACAAGCTGGTGGACTTGGAGCACTTCAAACTGCTGTTGTTATATTTGGGTTACCATTTTCTGTCATAACAATATTCGCATGCAAGGAGCTATATAGATCTTTTGAAGAAGAGCTAAAAAAATAATTATTTAGTCTAGTTCTTTATCTATGTCATTGAGTTCATCTTCACTCATCTCATCTTCATAGATAAGCTGATCGACATCAGAATCTTTCTTTGTAAACTTCTTTGAAACCAATATAGCGACAACAATCAAAACAAGTATTATTCCTAGTTGATATCCCATTGTGTATTCCTTTATTTAAATATGTGATTTATCCTATCTTAACTCTTATAAAATAAAAATAAATGGAAGCATTAGATAATATACTCAATAGAGTCTCCTCAAGAGAACTTTCCTTACCTCACCCAAGCACTGAAGAGATGGCTTTAGTTTATAAGGCAGCCTTGAGAGCACCAGACCATGCATGGCTTAGACCAAGCAGCTTTATTGAGGTCAAAGGCGATGGCTTGAACAAACTTTCAAAGGTTTTTGAGGACTATGCGCTAACAATACCTAATATTGAAGAGTTCAGAGTTAATAAATATAAAGAAGCTCCTTTTAGAGCTCCAATGATAGTTGTTCTGGTTAATACTTTTACCGAACACCCAAAGGTGCCTGCTATTGAACAAAAACTTTCAACAGCTGCAGCAGCTCAAAATATAATGCTATGTCTTAACGCTCAAGGATATGGCGCAATTTGGAGAACAGGAAAACTAGCCTTTAACGAGACCATTTCAAAAAATCTCGGCTTAAATCCCAACCAAGAAATACTAGGCTTCTTATATATTGGAACTAATAGTGGTAAAAATAAGAAAATACCTGATTTAGATATAGATAATTTTGTTACTGTTCTTTAGTTTTTAAATTTTAGAAGTAGCGCTGATGAAATTGCTATAGTGGCGAATATAATCTCTGCTACTAATGACTGGTAGGAAATTATCGAGTCATGATAAAAACTAGAGATAAAAGACACAACAATCATTATAGAAAATATAATTCCTGCTGATAATACCCACTGGTATTGACGAGTAATTAAAGATAATAAACACATTATTGATGTGCCTAAAAATAAGGCAGTAAAGTCTCTTATTTGAGTATTACGACCTTTTCCTTCTAGTAATATCATGTCTATTGAATTTGCAGAGCTTTCTGGTGAAATTAACCAACCTAGAGCAATGAGGGATAGTACTAGCGTTAATATACTCAGCAATATATTTTCAATCTTCATAAATTAACTTTAACAGTTTTGCCTATGCTATTGTGGGCGACTTCATTATTTTTATAAATTACCTCATGACAATTTGTATCATTGTCTCCAAAACTTACACTAAAAGCAGGCTCATCATCGATTAAATGTAATGCTGTATAACCTTCTATAGCTAAGCATGAATTAATTCCATTATTGGTTAAAGCATCTTTTACATAAGGTATTCTTTCAGGCTCTTCATCATAATGTGGGCAGCAAGTACCTTTAACAAATCCCAAGCAGTTTATGGTTTCCTGGTGGTCTGCCCATGAATCTGTAATACCCCTTTCAAACCAACAAATAGCTCCTGCACTAACACCGCTCATCATAATCTCTTTATCATAGGCTTCTTTAAGAATAGAATCTAAACCCCATTCTTTCCATACCGCAAGCATGCTTTTAGTGTTACCTCCACCTACGTAAACAATATCTTGTTCAAGGATATGAGATCTCAAATCGATTGTTCTTTTAAAAAAATTAATATGCGAAGTTTCGCAGCCTAATTCATCAAAAGCTTTATAGAAGTTTTCAATATAGCCCTGATCGTCTCCTGTCGCTGTTGGTATAAAGCAAATTTTTGGATTCGATTTACCAGAATGAGATTTGATATATTTTTCAATCTTTAAATCTTTAATGGTTCTTCCAAATCCACCACCACCAATTGCTATTATTTGTTTCATATTTTATCTACAAGTTTTTTAATTTCTTCGATATGTTTTGTTGTTGTTCTACAACACCCACCAATGACATAAGCTCCATTATCAATCCATTCTTGAACAAAATTTGTATACTCAATATGATCTATAGGCTTATGATTATGGTAATGCCACTCATCGGCATCACTAACAAAACCTTCTAGTTCATTTTTTCTATAAACTGAAGAGTTCGCATAAATACCAAAATTATTTACATCTTTAAATTTTTTAATTGCCAATGATGCAGTATCTGCATGAACACAATTTACAAGCTGGCACTCAATATCAAGAGTATTTCCTTTCATAAGTGCTTCCTCTAAGAGCTCTGTACTTGGTAGCCTATTTAGCTTATTACCTCTTGTTGTCCAGCTCAACCAAACTCTATCAGAGTATTCATTTGCAACAGACCCAGCAATTATTCCTTCATAAATAGATGCCATAGTTTCGCAGATAATGATATCTACATTATCTTTATAGATACTTCCCAAGGTTGAGTAAAATTTTCTTAAAGTTTTTTCTTTAGAGCTTAGGTCGGGCCTAAAGGTTACATGTATAGGTGGGTAACAGCCTGCTATCTTAGTATTTGAATTAGTTACACTAACAGCTTCTTGGCATAATTCTAATGCACGCTTTGCTAAATCATCATATGAAGGCGCAGAAGGTTCTCTTTTTAAGAGCTCTGGAGTTGCTTGATAGTTAGCTGTAGTAATAACATCAGCCCCGGCTTCAATGTTTTCAATATGAATTTGTTTAATCACTTTAGGATTGTGTATTAACGAGTATGCAGACCAGATTGATGTTTTAAAACTTGGTAGGTACTCTCCTCTATTTTCTAATTCAGTGCCGAGAGCGGAATCAAGTATGTATGGTTTCATGTTAGTATTTTGATTGATTGGTTCTTATTATACTTCTTATCAAAGTCGATAAGCCTTCTTTTCCATTTACCAGTGAGAACATTAAATTCAGCTGGCTTTACAAGAAATTCTTGAAATATTAAATCTCTATCAACCATCAAAATAACTATTTGCTGAATGTCTGTCCCAAACATCACATTATGGGCATTGGCATAGGCGCTACCTTGTAAAAAGTAATCTTCTATCCAGTCCCGTCTTTTAATTTTTTTTGCTGTTTTAAAATCTATAAGTGATGGAACTCCATTATAAGTTCCTATACAGTCTGCTGTACCAGCATATAAATCATCTAAAATAAGTCCCACTTCCAAACCCCAAACCTCAGTGATTCCATTCAAACCATCAGTAATAAACTTACCAGTCATTCTTTTTGCCATTAACTGATCACCATGATCAGTAAAATCATCCCACTCTTCTTGATTTAAATACTTTTCAATTGCCTCGTGAACAGCCGTACCAATATCTGTACTTTGTTTTATGACTCTATCTGCCTCTTTATCACCGACACGTTGTCTCCATTGATCTATACCTGCTTTGCTTTGTGAAGTTCCGGATAATACTGTCGTTACACTTGGAACAGCTTTATTATTTGAATCCAAATAATGTCTACCTATTTCGGTATCAACTCTCTCTAAGATTGGATAGTTATATTTATTATTGTTCATAAAAATTATTTCAAAAAGTACTGCCATATTGTATGACTAAAGACGCAGAATATCATTTACAATATTTGCATAAATTTAAACTTATATAATGCAAATAGAAATAGAAGGACATAAAGCCTATATTCACACTGAGAAAGAGATAGATACCAATCTTGAATCAATAATATTGATTCCAGGTGCAGGTATGGATCATAGAATTGCAAAAATGTTTGATTTTAATTCTGTGTCTTCAAACCATAATCTAATAAGTATAGATCTACCTGGTCATGGTTTTACTCCTGGGCCTGCACTGACCTCTATTGAGGATCACACGGTTTTTTGTATTAAAGTTCTTTCTAAGCTTGGTATAACTAAACCAATCATTGCTGGGCACAGCATGGGTGGTCTGATCGCCTTAAATCTATCATTAGTAATTGATGTAAAACAAACAATTCTAATTAATACAAGTTACCCACTGGCTGTTGGGGAAATACTTCTTGATCATGCTAAAGGAAACCTAGATCAAGCAAGTGAATTTTTTACTAAATATGGTGTTATTAATATTCCAGAGACTGAAATAAAGTCTAAAGGCTTTGGTGTTATGGGTTCTGGTTTTTATGGGAGATCTAAGGGTACTATTAAATCGCCTTACGGTACTAAGAATATAGAGTCTGATCCTGAAAGAGAAATTAAGCTCTACCCATTAAAAAAAATCTTTAATCAAACTTATAAAGAAATTCTATCAGTTGATTTAAAGGCTTGCTCACCCTTTAGGATTAAACAAAGCGCAATTGATAATTTATCAAAAATACACTTTATATATGGTGGCAAAGATAAGTTAGCCAGATTTGACTCTGACAGCGCTCTATTAAAAAATACAGATAAAGATAACAATGTGCATATCATGCCTGAAACAGGTCACTTTCCTTTTTTTGAAAGGCCAGATGATTTAAATAAACTGATTCAAAAAATTATTGATTTATAAAATTAGTGAGCTGATAAAAAAGTTTTTAATTTTAAGTAAGTATTGTTCTTATCTAAGCCGCTAAAAACCTCATGCCTCTCATTCTTTAGTAAAATAAATGATGTATTTTTAAATATAGATTTTAAGAATTCATAAAGCCTCTTAACACCAACACCCATTTCACCTACAGGATCTTTATCTCCAGATATTATTAAAATTGGTAGTTCATGATCAGAACAGGAATAGTGATTTTTGTTGTAGATAGATTTAAAAGAGCTCGCCATATCATCCCATAGCCCATTAGATGCAATAAACCCACACATTGGATCGTTGGTGTAGTCTTTAACATTAGTCATATCTGTTGATATCCAGTCATTTGGTGTTTGAGTTGGTTTAAATTTATCATTAAAAGTTCTCATAGTAATTGAGTCTAAAAAATTACTTTTTTTATCACGCCCCTTAATCAAAATAACAATTTTAATAAGCATTCTTTGGATAAATAAAGTTAATGGAGATATATGGGATGATCCACTAAGAATTAAACCCGACAAGCTTAAATTTTTACTAACAGCAGATAAAGCAACATAGGACCCCATGCTGTGTGCTAATAAATAGTGTTTGTAGTTTGGGAATTCTGCTTGAGAATCATGTATTAAATTGGTTAAATCATCTGCAACCAAATTCCAGCCATTTGATGAATGAAATACACCCTCCTTATAGCCATTCTTTATCCACTTCCCATGACCTCTATGGTCATGTCCTACAACATGATAGCCATCATTATTTAGTTTATTAATAAGCCAACTATATCGACCCATATGTTCCGCCATCCCATGGCTTATTATGACAACACCATTAACCTTATCTTCATTGGTTAAGGTAATTGTTTTTACGGAATCTATATTAGAGAATTCTTTCAACATAATTTATAATACATCAAATTATTTATTTATACATATGCATAATATTCACATAGCTGGAACAGGAATCTGGTACCCAGATAACATGGTTACTAACGACGAGTTGGTTCACTCTTATAATTCTTATGTTGATCAGTTTAATGAAAAGAATAAAATTGAAATCGATAATGGGACTGTTGAATTAATGCCTCATTCCTCTTCGGAGTTTATTGAAAAAGCATCTGGCATTGAAACTAGGTATGTAATAGACAAGGAAGGCATTCTTGATACTTCAAGAATGATGCCTAAAGTATCGAATGAAGATGAAAGCAAACTATCAGTTCATGCTGAGGTAGGAATTATTGCTGCCAACAGAGCAATGGAACAGGCTGGAGTAACCGCATCTGATGTTGATGCAGTTATAGTTGGAACATCTCATGCTGCAAGAAATTATCCTGCCGTAGCAATAGAAATACAATCAGAGCTTGGTATTAAGGGTTATGCATACGATATGCTTGTAGGCTGCTCTTCAACAACCTTTGCAATTAATAACGCATATAGCGATATAGCCTCTGGGCTTGCTAATACCGTACTTGTAATAAATCCAGAAATATCAACTCCTTTTGTAAATTTTACGCATAGAGATAAGCACTTTATATTTGGTGATGCTTGTGCTGCTACTGTTGTTCAGAAAGATAGTAATTCAAAACATGCATTTAAGATAATAGATAGAAAACTGCATACTCAATTTTCCAATAATATAAGAAGTGATTTTAGTTATCTTAATAGGGCCGCTGTTGACCAAAAAACAATGGACGAGCTAATGTTTGATCAAAATGGTAGAAGTGTATTTAAAGATGTCTGCCCTCTTGTTGCTTCTTTAATCTCCAATCAACTTGAAAAAAATAACATTAATCCAAATGATATTTGCAGATTTTGGCTCCATCAAGCTAACGGCAAGATGATTAGATTGATAGCTTCAAAAATATTAAATGATGATGATTTTGATCTCTCATTGGTTCCTATGCCAATAAAGCAATTTGGTAATCTTGCCTCTGTTGGATCGCTGTTTGCATTTAACCTAAATAATGATCTTGAGTCAGGTGATAAAGGAGTGATTTGTTCTTTTGGTGCTGGCTACTCTGTATGCTCAATTATTGTAGAAAAAATATAATTTATCTCACTAATTAAATGTAAAACATTTATAATAGCGCCATGGGTGAATATGATGCAGTTTGGGTTTTCTTAATATCTACAGTATTTGTAGGTACTTTTATATTTTTAGAAGCAAGACCAGGCGGCTCGACCCTTACAAAAGATATCACATCTACAATATCTAGATTTTTTCGTAAAAGATAACCTTTGTTATTCAATAAAAGAGTATTAGTTTTTCCTTTAGTTTTTTTAGCTCTTGTCTTAGGTGGCCTAGCTTCCTCTAACACATCTACTGATGCTTGGTATCAGGCTCTTAACAAGTCAGATTTGAACCCACCTGGTTATGTTTTTGGAATAGTCTGGCCTATCTTATATATATTAATGTCCATATCAGCTTACAGAACTTTCTCAGTAACTAGTAAAGTTTTTTTTATACAACTAATTTTTAATACAGCTTGGTCATGGATGTTTTTCTCATTTCATATGCCTTTTATTGCCCTTTTAAATATATGGCTATTGATATATTTAAATATTAATCTTGCTTATAAAATGAGTAAAATTGATGTTTTATCTGCTACTTTATATTGTCCATACGTAATATGGCTGATGTTCGCCTCTTATCTAAATCTCTTTATCGTTATAAATAATTAGATCAAGCATCCGACTATTAAGCCAGTCATACAAGATGCAAGAGTAGCACCCACAAGGGCTTGAAAAGAAACCTCAATTAAATCCTCTTTTCTTTCAGGGGCCATTGCACCCAATCCTGAAACGAGAATTCCAACAGAAGAAAAGTTTGCAAAACCACATAACCCATAAAAGGTAATTAACTTAGATTTGTCTGATAGTATGCCAGGCTCTAAGCTTGCTAATGCTGGATATGCAACAAACTCATTTAGTGTTGTTTTTAGACCAAGCAGCTCTCCTGCCACAATTGCTTCTCCCCAAGGTATACCCATCAACCATGCAACAGGAGCAAATAAATAACCAAGAATAATCTGTATAGATATATCAAAACCTAAATAGGATCCTATAAAACCTAAAAAGGAATTAACAATAAATACAAGAGCTATGACTGCTATGAGAATAGCCGCAACGCTAGCTGCAATACTAGTTCCGTCACTAGTACCTCTTGTTATTGCATCCATAGTGCTTTTGTAAACTTTTGGAGTTTTATTCTCGCCAAACTCAGTAATTTCATTTGAAGGAATCATGATATTTGCATACATTATCGCTGCTGGCACAGATAATACAGATGCAGTAATAAAATGCTGAATTAGATTTTCATTAGCAAATTGACTTTCTAGAATACTAATAAGTGCAACCATTACTGAGCCAGCAACAGTAGCCATTCCTGCTGTCATTAAAATAAGAATTTCTTTTTTTGATAACTTGCTTAGGTAAGGTTTTATTAAAAGTGGTGCTTCAACTTGGCCAACAAATACATTAGCAGCTGCGCCTAAACCAACTGGACCACCTATGTTAAATAATTTCTGACAAACTTTTGAAAGTATATTTACAATAAAAGGCAATACCCCCCAATACCATAAAATAGCTGAAATACATGACATAACAATTATGTAAGGCAGGACTCCAAATGCAAAGGTTTGGAGAAGAGATGGAAAAAGAGCTGCGCTGTCAGATGGCGGATAACCAAATACAAAACCAGCACCCTCAACAGTTGCTTTTTGGAGTATGGTTACTCCCTCGCCAAGCATTGCGAAAGCATCTACCACAAGTGGAATTTTTAATAATATAGCAGCTAATATAATCTGCGAAAGAACACCATAAGCTATATATTTATAGTTAATAATTTTTGCATTATTAGAGAAAGGAACGGCTAGAGCTATGAGCCCAATAAAGCCAATTATTATTTGTATTATGTATGGTGCTGTCATGATTTAGTATAACTTAATAGCCCTTAATCTTTCATCTAAAAAATCATGAGCTAAGACTCCTTTATCAGATTCATCATATATAGAACTCAGCATAGTATCTGGAGACGGATGAAGGAAGAAAGGTATGCTATACCTTGAGCGTTTCTCATCTAAGTTATATTTTACAACCCTGTGAGGTGTACTCTTTAATTTACCGTCTGTAATAAGTTGCATCATGTCTCCTATATTACAAACTATTTCATTAAATGATGAACTTACAGGCAACCAATTTCCAGATTTATCTTTAACTTCAAGCCCCGGCTCATCAGCCCCTATAAGCAGTGTAATAAGATTAATATCCTCATGCTCTCTTGCTCTAAACATATTTTCATTATCTGAAGGTGGGTAATGTATTAAACGTAAAAGTGAGTTGCCCTTTTCAACTTTTGAATCAAAAAAGTTTTCAGGCTTATCAAGAGTTAAGCTTATTGAAGATAATAGCTTCATACCTAGCTGTTTCATTTCATTAAATAGCTGATCAAATAATTCATCAAAGCCCTCTAAATCACTGACGTCAACATTGGACATGATTCTCCTGTCATACGAATCATCAATAACAGGACCATGATGCCAAAACTCTTTCAAGTCAGGAACAGTTTCGCCTAAAGCAGTCTCTTTACCAAATGGGGTATATCCTCTTGCTCCTGCTTTTTCTGGATGCGAAAGTTTATTTTTAATTGCTAATTCTAAGTTAAAAAATTTCTCAGAAAAATGATAAGCCTCTTTAAATAGATCATTTGATATACCATGATCGGTTAATACAAAAAACCCATGATTTTCTAGAGCTTCTGAAAGTAAATTTATTGAAGGTTGATCATTTTGCAAAAGATCATGGAGGGATAGTTTTGGAATTATATTAGACATATTTTTATTTTAACAAAAAAAAAGGCAGTTTAAACTGCCTTTTTTAATGATTCTATATATTAAAACTTATATACAAAACCTAATTGCATTCTATATCTCGAAGCATAACTATCAATTGAGGCGCCGCTTGTATTAACACCTGTAATGATAATTCTACCATCTGAATCTAGACCGCCAGAATTAAGAACACGTCTCATACCTTGACTTTGGAAGTAAGACTGACCTTTATCTTCATTGATGAAGTTCATTACATTCAATAAATCAAAGTACACAAGTATTTTATGACTATCGGAACCAATTCCAAGATTTCTGTCTCCTGATGAAGCACCAAGTCTAAGAGCAGGTAAAGGAATTTCTTGAGAAATTCTTAGATCAAGCTGTCTTGTATATGGAAGAGAACCGGAGTTAGCATCAAGATGCTGTCCAGCCGTACCTAGATGTGAAACAGCTTGTAAAACCTCGCCTTCTGTTACACCGCTGTAGACAACATTTGAGTCATTTGCAGTTGGTATATATAGAAGTGTATTTCCATCATCATAGCCATCATAAAGACCGTCAAATCCATAACTGAACCTCTTACCTGAATAAGCTTTATAGAATAATGAGAAACTAGTCGGAGCGTTATTAAACCAATTAGCAGTGTAATTTAAACCAGCAACAAATCTATTTTCAATAGCCCATGGAGTTTTTCCAACAGACACATTCATTAGATCTACTCTAGGATTGTATTCTAAGTTTGAAGATAGCTGTGAAGACGTTCCGTTCCATGCATTCTCAGCATCAAGACCTGTATAACTTGCAAAAACACTGACTCCATTATCGAACTCTTTATCAAGAGATAATGTAATTGAGTCTGATGAGGCGCCTGGTCCATTAGTAATATAATAGGCTCCCTCAGAGTCATACGTAACTACTCCAGTTTTACCTACCTGTTCAACGCTAGCAGATGCATCTGAGAAACCAACACCATCTTTTGCTTCATCTCTGTTATAGGCTAATTTTAAGTCATAGCCATTAGCTGTTGTTAGAAGTAGCTCTAAGTTTAACTTCCATGTTGATGGAGTGTCGTAATTAGGATCTATAGCTTGAGCTGGACTTGTGCTCGCATAATCTGAATATGGGAAATCCTGATAGATTGTTTCAGGCGCTTTAAAACAAGTTATTTCAGCACCAGTCGTACAGTCAGGAGTACCAGCAGCAAATCTACCAGTTCTTGATCCGTACTGAACAACACCTGAATTAGCAAAAGGACTTGCTAGCCATACGTTAGGTACTCGACCTGCAAATAATCCATAACCACCTCTTATTTCAGCAGCGACAATCCTATCACTACTAAACATATCTAAATTAGTTGCATCAAGTTGAAAGCCAAATCTAGGCTGAACAATACTTGTGCTTGCAGGAGTATCATTTCTGAAGCCTAAAAGACTTGAGCCATACTCGTTATATGCTGGGCCATTGGCCATCTCGAAACTATCATATCTAAGACCATAGTTAACAGTTAAGATATCTGAAACATAGTACTTATCTTGTACATATAAAGTTTCAAAAGTTCCTGTGAACTCAGCTGATGCATAATATGGATCACCAGTAGCAGATTTATTAAACCTAAAATAAGAAGGGATACCTGCATAATAGTTATCTACACCTTCGAATTGGTAAGCACCATTTTCTCTTGAAATAAATAAATTACCAAGTGTCTTATCAATACTGTCATAACCAACTGTTATTTCATGGTCACCCATTGTATAAACAGCTTTCAAATTAAAGATTTCATCAGTTGCATAGCCTTCATTGGCACTTCTGTACTTATCAGGACCAAGGAAAATATTTTCATTTGTTGAACCGTTAAAAGAACCATCTGCGGCTGAAATTTTAATTCTAACTTCGGGAAAGTCTTCTCCACCTAGTGCGTCTTGGTCATTAGCCCATTCTACTTCAGAGTATTTAGCTTGAACGTATAGGTTGTCTGAAAGATCTCCGTAATAAGCAATAGTATCTTTTTCAGTTGTAGCAGGATAATTGTAATAGTGTGAACTAAAACGTATGTCATAGTTGTAAGGTCTTACAGTATTGTCTTCTGAGAAACTGTAAACATATTCAAGTCTATGATTGTCATTAATATACCAATCTAATTTAACAAGCTCTTTATCAGCCATTTCTGGTGGAGGTAAAAATGAAGTAGAACCAGGATTATAGCCATATAAAGCTTGAGTTTGAGCAGCAATCTCATCTACTAATGCTTGAGTGGCTACTTTATATGTGTAGGGCTCGGCAGGTGATACCGATGTGAACTCTTCTACAGATGCAAAAAAGAATAATTTATCTTTTATGATTGGGCCACCAAGAACAAAACCTTTAGTTTCATCACTAAATTGGCTGGCTTTTTCACCATTTAACTTACCAACATTGTCTTCATCAGTACTGTAGTCATAGTAGGAACCAGTGAACTCATTTGTTCCTGATTTAGTAACAGCATTAATACTTGCTCCAGTAAAGTTACCTTTTGATACGTCAAATGGGCTTATATCTACTTGAATTTGTGAAATAGTTTCAATACTAATTGGATTTCTAACTGATGGGAAACCATTTGCATTCAAACCCAATTGGTCATTCTGTTCGATCCCATCAACAGTAAAGTTGTTATATCTATTATTAGTACCTGAAACAGAAATCGTTGCATTTCTTGATGTTCCTTCAACAAAGATTCTTGAATCTTTTTTGACATAGTCAGAAATAGACCTTTCGATACTTGGTATTCTTTCTATATCTTCTGAAGTTACAGCTAAAGATGTTTGTACTCTTGCCGATTTAGTACCAACTACAGTAACGTCGTCTATATCACTATCAGAAGCAAGTGCCACAGATAGTTTTGCAGTCTCTGAAACTGATAGATATACATCATTAATAGTTTCAGTCGCATATCCTGCTTTTGAAACTGTAATTTTGTATGGACCACCAGGTCTTAAGTTACCAACTGAAAATACACCATTTGCATCAGAAGATGAAGTTTTGGTTACTCCAGTAGGTATGTGTGTTACTTCTACAGTTGCAGACCCAACATTCGATTGCCCTCTTAGAGCTGAAGTTGTGTCATTAGCTGCAAAGATATTTGCACTAAAAAGTGATAATAATAAGAAACCTGAGAAAAGGTACTTAGTTTGATTAAACATGGATTTATCCCCATAAAGTTGTTATGGAATTCATTATCTACTTTTGAATAAAATAAAACAAGAAATATATCTCAATTAATAGCATAAATTTGCTAAATTGAGATCGTTAAATCTTCGATGTATGGTTTTAAAGCTTTTGGCAAGGTAATTGAGTTTGTTCCATCATATCTATTCTCTAATATAGCTATTAATGTTCTCCCTACAGCCAGCGCAGAGCCATTAATGGTGTGAGCAAAGTTCTTACCATTCTCTCCTTTAACCTTTATATTTGCCCTTCTAGCTTGAAAATCACTAAAATTAGAACAGGATGATATTTCTCTATATTTATTTTGGCTTGGCATCCAAACTTCAATATCAAAAGTTTTGCATGATGAAAAGCCAATATCGCCAGTACATAACTCTATGACTTGATACGGCAGCTCTAGTAGTTGCAATATTTCTTCGGCGTTACCAAGCAACCCATCAAGTGCATTCATTGAGTCATCGTCATGAGTTACCTGTACTAATTCAATTTTTTCAAATTGATGCTGTCTAATAAGACCCTTTGTATCTCTTCCATAACTTCCAGCCTCAGATCTAAAGCATGGGGTATGAGAGGTAAGTTTTAATGGTAATTTACCAATCTCAGTTAAAGTATCTCTGTGTACATTAGTTAAAGGTACTTCTGCAGTAGGTATAAGATAAAGATTCTCGGTTGTTTTGAATAAGTCTTCTTCAAACTTAGGTAATTGCCCAGTCCCCGTTAGAGACTCTTTGTTAGCCATAAAAGGAACATAATACTCTTCGTATCCATTTTTTATAGCTGTATCAAGCATTAAGCTTATTAGAGCTCTTTGTAATTTAGCCACATCGCCTTTTAAAACTGCGAACCTAGATCCTGCAAGTTTTGCAGCAAGATCGGTATCAATTTTTGATGTAATGTCTAAATGATCAACTGTGTTAGAAGAAAGAATATTACCATGTTTTCTGACAACAACATTGTCATCTTCGTTTTTACCAACCGGTGTTGATTCATGAGGAATATTTGGTATATCTAACAAATAGATATGCATCTTTTCTAGTATATCCTGTAATAAAGAATCCTTTAATTTAAGCGTATTATTGATTTGATCAATCTTATCTTTAAGTTCATCTGTATCTTTTCCCTCAGATTTAAGTTTGCCAAATTCATTTGAAAAGTTTTTTCTATCAGACTGTAATGACTCAACTTCAACTTGAAGAACTTTTCTTTCACTCTCAAGCTCAATAAAAATAGTTTTGTTAAGCTCATAACCTCTAGAAGCTAATGCTGATGCTACGGCATCGATGTCATCTCTTAAATTTTTAATGTTTATCATTTATCTAGAAATAAGTGTTCCAATATAGGTTGCAAATATGCATAAAAATATAGACGTGATTATATATGATGTTGCTATTAATGTATTTGTATTGATTAGTTGGATTGTATGATGCGTAAATGCAGACATGGTTGTAAAAGATCCAAGAAATCCAATTACAAAAAAGTAATAAGATGAATCTTTTATTGGCATTGAGTTACCTAGATACATTCCAATTAATAAACAACCTACAATATTAATACATAAGGTTCCCAGCGGAGCCATTGTCGGCATTATTTTAATTAAGAGTTCATTCAAACTATATCTTGATATTGCCCCAATTGACCCACCCAAACCTATCATTAAAAGATTCATACTATTTAATAGCCTCAAAATTAATAATATTATTAATGCCTAAATTATCTTTAAATTTAATTACAAAGGCTTCGTCACTTAATAATTCTATATAAACATCATCTGTTGAACCGCTCAGATAAACAGCATTTTCGGTAAAAGAGGAAATATCTTCTAGACTTATGCCACTTAGTAAAAAATTAATTGTTCTTGCATTTATATCTTCTAAAAGAATAGTTTTCGTCTCATCAAAATCATAATCATAAACCTCAACTATATCTTGTTTAATTTTATACCTTTCTTTGAAAGGAGAGTTTACGTTTATAGTTATGACATCATTTATTCTAGTGACATTGCCAGCAGAATTATCAACCTTATTTGTCTTGGGGTTGATAGACTTTTGTATAAAATTTAAATCATCTTGAATTAAAGCATTAAGGTTATCTACCAAATCAAGCGCACTAAGATTAATGCAAGTTATTAATAGTAATGATGATGTGATCTTTGTCATCAATCCCTTTTAGGAACTAAAACTTCTCTTGAACCATTAGAACTCATTTCAGATACAAGTCCTGCTTCTTCCATAGTCTCTATAAGGCGAGCTGCTCTGTTATAACCTATCCTGAGTTTTCTTTGTACAGCTGAAATGGAGGCTCTTCGGGACTCAAGAACAAAGCTTACAGCCTCATCATATAAATCATCTGCATCTTCAGATGAAGCAGTCTCTGATCCTGACCAACCAGGAATAGGTCCAGTCTCTTGAGCTGAATTAACTATATCTTCAAGGTAATCTGGTTCAGCTCTAGATTTCCAATCGTTGACAACTCTATGAACCTCATCATCACCAACAAAAGCACCATGAACACGAATTGGAACACCAACCCCGGGTGGAAGATAAAGCATATCTCCATAACCAAGCAATTGCTCTGCCCCGCCTTGATCAAGAATTGTTCTTGAGTCAATTTTTGTAGAAACTTGAAAACCAATTCTTGTTGGGATATTCGCCTTGATTAAACCAGTAATAACATCTACAGAAGGTCTTTGTGTTGCTAAAATAAGGTGGATACCAGCTGCTCTAGCTTTTTGCGCAATCCTAGCAATAAGGTGTTCAACTTTTTTGCCAACGAGCATCATCATGTCAGCAAATTCATCCACAACAACTACTATCGATGGAAGAGTTTCAAGATACTCTTCATCCTCAGGACGCAGTGGATTGATAATTTGTTTGCCATTAGCTGCTGCATCTTCAATCTTTTTATTAAACCCTGCTAGATTTCTAACACCCATCATCGACATCAACTTATATCTTCTGTCCATTTCTACTACACACCACCTAAGGCCATTGGAAGCATCTGTCATATCTGTTATCACTGGAGTAAGTAAATGTGGGATACCATCATAAACAGATAGCTCAAGCATTTTTGGATCAATAAGAATTAAACGAACATCTTTTGGATCAGATTTAAATAACAAGCTCAATAACATGGCATTAACACCAACTGATTTACCTGATCCTGTAGTACCTGCAACAAGAAGATGTGGCATTTTAGCAAGATCAACAACAACAGGGTTTCCAGAAATATCATGACCTAAAGCTAATGTGAGGTTTGATGGAGAGCTTTTGAATGCTTGTGAGGAAAGAATTTCTGTCAGTCTTACCATTTTTCTATTGGTATTAGGGATCTCTATTCCTACATAAGATTTACCTTCAATAACTTCTACGACCCTAACACTACTAACCGACAAGGACCTTGCAATGTCCTGAGCAATCCCTGTAATTTTACTCGCCTTGGTTCCAGGCGCAGGTTGAATTTCAAATCTTGTAACTACAGGACCTGGAAGAACTGACTCTACACTTGCTTCTATACCAAATTCTTCAAGCTTAGTTTCAAGTAAATCTGCTATTTGGCTTAGCTCTGCTTCAGTTAAAGATGAGCCATCGTCCAATGCCCTATCCAGCAATTCAGTGCTGGGCATGACTGCCTTAGATTCTGATTCTTTTACTGAAACATTGTCTATTTCTTTTAATTTAGTTTCAGTTGTATTAGGTAGATCAGGTTGCTTTACTTCAGATGAAATAACTTTGGATGAAAAATCTGGACTTTTTTCAGATTTCTTAGGTTTTAAAATAGTTTTTGTTTTTTCAATTTGTTTCTCTGCTCTTTTTTCAGCAAGAGAGTTTTTCTTTTCTTTTATATTTACCATCAAATTATTAATGATATTTACAAGTCTAGAAAATAAGAGCCCAGTATGAACCTTTATAAAATTAGCAATAGCAAAAATAGATGACCCTAATATATCTATGATTTTGAGCCATGAAAAATTAAAAGAAAGCGACGAAGCTGGAATTATAAAAATTACTAAGAATATTAAACTACCAATATAACCTAGAGCATTGGATAGATTAATAAAGGTAGATTTACCAAGATATCCACCAGCATTATCAGAAAAGTAATACTCTGTTATTGAACAAAAACTTACAAGTAAAATTATGGAGCTTATTAATCTAACTGCTATTTTAATTCGAGAGTTATATGGGTCTTTAAAAAAAAGAATCTGCAAAGCCCAGACAGAACCAATTAGTAAAACTAAATATGCCCCTATGCCAATAAGTGTAAATAAGAAATCTGATATTTTTGCACCCAAAGGACCGCCAAGATTCTCTATTGTAGGGTTTGAATTAATATTAAAAGAACCTGAATCTCCTGGATTATAAGAGATCAATGCAATAAATATGTATAGTGAAAAAGCTATTAAAAAGAAGCTAAAAAAATTTAGTAGAGTATTTTTTACATATATAGGAATCATAGTTATTTTTTATTTAAATTTTAGTTTAATCAAATACATATTAAGCAATATTCAATTATAATCTACACCATGTCTAATAATCATAATAAATTAATAATTCTTGGTTCTGGTCCTGCCGGATATTCTGCTAGTATTTATGCAGCTCGTGCTGGCTTAAACCCGATTATCATTGCTGGCTCACAAGAAGGCGGTCAATTAACAACAACAACAGATGTTGAAAACTGGCCGGGTGATAGTGATGGTCTTCAAGGACCTGAATTAATGAATCGAATGAAGAAGCATTCGCAACAGTTTGATGTAGAGATTATAAATGATCATATTAATGAAGTTGACCTGTCATCAAAACCCTTTGTACTTACAGGTACCAACTCTTACACATGCGATTCATTAATTATTTCTACAGGAGCAAGTGCAATGTATCTTGGACTCCCTTCGGAAAAAGAATTCTTAGGTAAAGGTGTTTCTGCTTGCGCTACCTGCGATGGATTTTTCTATAAAGATCAAGAGGTTGTTGTTGTCGGTGGAGGTAATACAGCAGTAGAAGAAGCTTTGTATTTATCTAGAATTTGCTCAAAAGTTCATTTAGTGCACAGAAGAGATGAGTTAAGAGCTGAAAAAATTCTTCAAGACAGACTATTTGAACAACAAAAAAATGGAAAAGTTAATATCCTATGGAGTTCATCACTGAAAGAAGTTTTGGGAGACAAGATGGGAGTGAATGGTGTCATGCTAGATCAAGATGGCTCTGAATTACATCTTCCTGTTATGGGTGTATTTATTGCTATAGGTCACAAACCAAATACCGAAATATTTATTGATCAACTTGATATGGATCATGGATACATTCAAATTAAATCAGGTACAAATGGCTCTGCTACTGCAACATCTGTGGATGGTGTGTTTGCTGCTGGCGATGTATCTGATCAAATATACAGACAAGCTGTTACATCTGCTGGTTTTGGTTGCATGGCAGCACTTGACGCAGAAAAATTTCTATCGGAGTAAGGAATGAAATATAAGGCTTATCTCATTGAGCAAACAGACGATCAATTTAATGGGTCAGTGAAAGAGCTAGATAAGCCGGCAATAGAAGCAGGCCATTTAATAATAAGTGTTCATTACTCATCATTAAATTACAAGGATGCTTTAGCCTCCACCGGGGTTAAAGGTGTTGCAAAGGCCTACCCTTTTGTTCCAGGAATAGATGTCGTTGGAACTGTCTTGGAATCCGCAGATGAAAGATTTTCAGAAGGTGATAATGTAGTTGCCACTGGCTATAAAATTGGAATGGCAGTTCATGGAGGTTTTGGTGAAATTGTTCATTTACCTGCTGACTGGGTTCTTCATCTCCCTGAAAATATGGAAATGTTTGATGCTATGAGTATTGGAACAGCTGGTATAACAGCTGCAGCCTGTGTTAAAAAAATTATTGATTCTGGGGTATCAAATGATTTACCAGTTTTGGTTTCTGGGGCTACTGGTGGAGTTGGCTCTGTCGCAGTTAATATATTATCCAAGCTTGGTTATGAAGTACACGCTATAACTGGCAAGACAGATGAGGATAAAACATTACTAAATATGGGAGCAACAGAAATTATTCAAAGATCTGACTATATGGCAGAACCAGCAAGAGCTCTTGATAAGGCAATATATTCTGGAGCAGTAGATACTGTTGGTGGTGATATGCTTGCAAAGATGATTTCTATGATTTCAAATGAGGGTGCAATTTCATGTTGTGGAAATGTCGGAGGTATGAAGTTCACATCTTCTGTTTTTCCTTTTATATTACGCGGAGTTTCTTTGATAGGTATTGACTCTGCTGAATCCCCAATCGAACTAAAGAAAGAATTATGGAGACTTTTGTCCTCAGAATGGCAACTTGATCTTAAATCACAAACTAAAGAAATAAATCTCGACACTATTGGAGAGGAAGTTAATAAAATTCTCCAAGGTCAACAAGTAGGAAGAATAGTCATTAAACACGGAGCTTAAAATGAATAAAGATGAATTTGAAAAATATTACGAATCTGCAGAAGCAAACGAAGATAGTAAGTCAGATACAAGAGTCATACTCTTCTTAGTAACTGTAGTCGTAGTAGCTATGACCTATTGGGTTGCTGTCCAGTAAATATTACTTAGGACCCATTCGCATTGCAGAATCTAGCCTAATAGTCTCACCATTTAAATAAGTATTGCTAATAATGTGCTCAGCTAATTGAGCATATTCATCAACATGTCCAAACCTATGAGGAAACTGTGTAGCTTCAAGCAAGGTCTCTTTATTTTCATCTTTTGCTAGCTGCATTAAAGGAGTATCGAATATTCCAGGTGCAATAGTACAAACTCTGATGTTATGACGAGCTAGGTCTCTTGCAGCTGTTAATGTCAGTCCAATCACACCAGCCTTTGAGGCACTATAAGCGGCTTGACCAATTTGGCCCTCATAACCTGCTATAGATGCAGTATTTATAATGACACCCCTTTCGCCTTTTGCATCAGGTTCATTTTTATCTATTAACTCAGCGCCTAATCTCATTACATTAAATGTACCAACAAGATTTAAATCAATAATAAATTTAAAAATATCTAAAGGGTGTGGTCCCTTACGACCTAATATTCTCGCACCATAACCAGTTCCAGCACAGTTGATAACAAAATTAAGTTTGCCAAAAGTTTCTTTAATACCATCGATAGCATTTTGAACAGATTCTTCTTCCATAACATTGGTATTAAAATAAGAAACATTATCGGCACCTAATAAATCAACAACTTCTTTAGCTTTGTCATCATTGATATCAAGTATTGCTACTTTTGCTCCTTTTGAAACTAAATATTCAACAGTTCCTCTTCCTAAGCCAGAAGCTCCACCAGTTACAAGTGCTACATTATTTTTTAAATCCATCAGATTACCCCTTTAATTTGTAGATTCATTATATCTTCAAATTACATTTCATAAAACTATTTCAGATTGGCACGCTAATTGCATTAGGTATTAGTGAATATCAATTATTTTTTTATAAAAGGAGTAAAAAATGAAAAAATTATTATTATTGGTGAGTTTGGTATCTCTTCCTACGTTTGCATCAGTTAGTGCAAATGTAAGTTTTGCCTCTGATTATATTTGGAGAGGCATGACACAAACCGATGGTCCAGCTATGTCAGGTGGTTTTGACTATGCAGCAGAAAATGGATTTTATGCCGGTATTTGGGGTTCGAATGTGAACTTTAATGATGGTGCTGGAAGTGAATTAGATTACTACTTTGGTTATGGTTTTGAGGTTGGAGGAGTTGGAGTTGATTTAGGTTACGTAGCATTTGACTATCCTGAAAATAATACTGGTTTAGATTTTGAAGAAGTTGTTATTGGATTATCAATGGGTGACTTTGGTCTTACATTTGCTTTAGGTCAAGATTCAGCGCCAGATTATACTGAAATCTCATATGCTTTAGGTGACTTTGGATTCTCATATGGCGAATATGATGATTATGGTGATAACTTCGGTATTTCTTATGGCTTCTCATGCGGTTCATATGATTGCGGTCTAGCTTACTCAGATTTTTCTGATGGAGGATACGGTGCAGATGAAGACGCATTTGTATTTTCAATCTCAGCAAGTCTTTAATTTCTAAATAATCCCCTATTATGAAATTAATAACATCAATCATTAAGCCTTTTAAACTTCAAGAAGTTAGAGAGGCTTTAGTTGCAGCTGGAATTGAAGGTCTGACAATAACTGAAGTAAAAGGTTATGGAAGACAAAAAGGACATACAGAAATGTACAGAGGATCTGAATATTCTGTCGATACATTACCAAAAATTAAACTAGAAATTCTTGTCGATGATGAGAAGGTTGAGCTTGTTAAAGAGACTATCGTAACAACAGCTCAAACTGGAAAAATTGGTGATGGAAAATTATTTATAACAACTGTCGATGAAGTCGTCAGAATCAGAACCGGTGAGACTGGTTCTGAAGCAGTATAAGGAGTAAAAAAATGGAAATTGCATTTGCATTAGATACATTTTATGCCGTAATGGCAGGAGCTTTAGTCATGTTTATGGCGGCTGGTTTTACTATGCTCGAAGCAGGACTTGTTCAAAAGAAAGATGTATCAGAAATTGTTACTAAAAATATAGGGTTATATTCTATAGCTTGTATTATGTACTTGGTATGTGGATTTATGGTTATGTACCCTGGTGATGCAACTATTATAAGTGGTGTTTTACCAGAATTTAGCTTAGCTTCACTTGGTTTATCTACAAGCCTAGCTAATGAAGATATTGGGATTCCATATGGAATGGCATATTCACAACAGGCGGACTTCTTCTTTCAAGTTGTTTTTGTTGCCACAGCTATGTCTATAGTATCAGGAGCCGTTGCTGGAAGAATGAAATTAATTCCATTCTTCTTGTTTGCAGTTGTTCTGACTGGAGTCATTTACCCAATTCAAGGATATTGGAACTGGGGAGAAGGATTCCTAAATCAAATGGGTTATTCGGATTATGCTGGATCAGGCACTGTTCACCTTTGTGGAGCAGCAGCGGCATTAGCAGTAGCTCTTGTTCTTGGAGCAAGGAATGGTAAATACGCAGCCGATGGTTCATCTTTACCAATGCCTGGCTCGAATATACCAATGGCAGCATTGGGTGTATGGATACTATGGTTAGGTTGGTTTGGATTCAATGGTGGTTCTGAATTAGCCATAGCTAGTGAAGGAAGTGCTATAGCTGTTAGTCAAGTATTCTTAAATACAAATATGGCAGCTTGTGGTGGAGTTGTTGCAGCTATTCTTCTAAGTTTGATATTAACTGGAAAAATGGACGTAACAATGGCAATGAATGGAGCAATTGCTGGTCTTGTTTCTATAACGGCAAATCCGTTAGATCCATCTGCAGGTCAAGCAGTTCTTATAGGAGCATCTGGAGGTGCTTTAGTTTATTTCTCTATCTTATTTTTTGATAAAAGATTAAAAATAGATGACCCTGTTGGGGCTATATCTGCTCACGGAATAGTAGGAATATTAGGTGTAATGGTTGTACCGTTTACGAATGATGCATCATTCGTAATTCAGTTCATTGGAGTTTTATCGATTGCTGGTTTTACCTTTATTACTAGCTTGATAACTATATTAGTTATAAATAAATTCCTGCCAATCAGAGCCTCTGATGAAGAACAATACGAAGGTTTAGATAAGTCTGAAATTGGAGTTGAAGCCTATCCAGAGTTCTAGCTTTTACATGTAAATAAGGCCCCCCCTAATTACCTTATTTATGTCCCCTAAAGGAGTTGTTACCCAAAATAGCAACTCCTTTTCTTTTGCACTGCATTTAAACTATCCACATTTCATAAAATGGCATATAAATTGCATGCTAATACAATAGATAATATATTTTTTTGGGAGATATTATGTTGAAAAAACTTTTTCTATTGAATGTAGGTTTATTTTTTATTCCTTCGATTTATGCAGCTGAACTAAATAGTGGCGACACTTCATGGATATTAACCTCAACAGCCTTAGTCTTATTTATGACTTTACCGGGCTTAGCTTTATTTTATGGCGGTTTGGTTAGATCAAAAAACGTGTTATCGGTATTAATGCAATGCTTTGCAATAGCATGCCTGATTTCAGTATGCTGGGTTGTTTATGGCTATAGTCTTGCTTTCAAAGGGGATGGTCTTTTTATTGGTAATTTAAGTGCGGTTTTTCTTAATGGTGTTGGTAGAGACTCTCTTGTTGGAGGCGTTCCTGAGACTGTTTTTATTACATTTCAAATGACATTCGCAATAATAACACCAGCCCTAGTTGTGGGCGCCTTTGCTGAAAGAATGAAATTTGGTGCAATGTGTTTATTTTCTGTTGTTTGGTTTACTTTAGTCTATCTACCAGCCTGCCATATGGTTTGGGGTGGCGGATATCTTGCAAATCTAGGTGTAATCGATTTTGCTGGTGGGCTTGTTGTTCATGCAACCTGCGGGGTCGGAGCTTTAGTGATTGCGCTATACCTAGGGCAAAGAAATGGATTTATGAAAACTCCTATGCCCCCTCATAATCGAACCATGGTCATGATAGGTGCTTCGATGTTATGGGTTGGATGGTTTGGATTTAATGGAGGTAGTGCATTAGCTGCTGATGGATCAGCAGGAATGGCAATGCTTGTAACTCATATTAGTGCAGCGGTGGGTGCCCTTTCTTGGATGGCTATTGAGTGGCTAAAATCTGGAAAAGCTACAATCATTGGAATAGCTACTGGAATGGTTGCTGGTTTAGCAACGATTACACCAGCATCTGGAACAGTAGGACCAGCTGGAGCTATATTGATTGGTCTATTAGCTGGAGTTATTTGCTTTTATGCAACTCAGGCTGTTAAGTCATATTTTAAAATTGATGATTCTCTTGATGTGTTTCCAGTTCATGGTGTTGGTGGAATGCTTGGAATAATAATGCTATGTTTTGTTGGTAGTCCAGATGGATTTTTAGGATCTGGTTCAGCGGGCATATCTGATTCTGGAGTTCTTGATCAACTCATAATTCAAATTAAAGGAATAATAATAATATGCACTTGGACTGCTATAGCTACACTATTGACTTTGAAAGTAATTTCATTTGTAACCGATATTAGGGTTTCTTCAGAAGATGAAGAAATAGGCTTAGATATGAGTGAACACAATGAACAAGGCTACAATTTATAATTAGAATTACTATATTGCCTTAACAAGAAAGGTTGCATTCCTTCTTCAACCAATTGCAGCCTTTCTCTTAGATACGACATGGCATTTTCTATTTCTTCTTCTGAGAATTGAGGGTCGTTTATAGGAAATCCCTGAATAACACACGCTGCTTCATTTGTTGCATGGCATTTATATAAATTATTGATTTTAGATGTTAGTAGTTTAGCTGATGCCTCATAGCAATCTTCTTCAAAATTTAAAACTTTGCCTATTGATAAATGTACATTCCCTTTATGGCCAGTAATTCCATCTGAAATGCTCTGCAAGTCTTCCCTTGGCTCTTTCTTGTATTCACTATTAATCGATGTGAGATAAATTTCTTTTGCTTTAAGCAAATCATTTGGATCTTTTTCATAGGATATGGAAATTGGGACTACGGACAAGTTATTAAGGAAATCATTAATTTTTGTCTTGCGCCCACATAAGTGAATCATTTTTAAAACAGATGGGTCTGTAAAATCAACTCCATCCTTTGATCTGCCTTGTTTTTGTGCAATCCAAATAGATTCATTTTTTTCTGTTAATGACATAGATATAAATTCTGAAGCTAAAAATAAGCTTTTATATATATCCTTTTTTGATTTATCGCTACGGTCAATAATAAAGCTCCTGTTAAGTCTCATAAGATCTGATGCCCATTCTTCATTTAGCAAATTATTACCAACAGCATTATTAGTGGTATTAAAACCATTCTTACGTAACGTTAAATTTAAAAGAGCAGAATCAAGAGTAATATCTCTGTGATTAGATATGAATAGGTATGACTTATCTTTATCAAGATTTTCTATGCCCGAAACCGTGAAATTATTTATTGAGTTATCAACAATATTAGTTACTATGCCTTCAAAAATATCCTGATACTCTTTAATTGATTGTATATTTCTTACTTTCATCCATAGCATTAATGAGATTAAGCCTCTAGAAAAAGGTAATTTTTTTATTAACGGATACGTATTAGTATCGAGAATGGTGTCTATGATATTTCTATCGAAGGATAATTTCTTTAATGTGTTATTAACTTCGTGGTCTTGATAGGGCCTTATGGAATCAAATTTATTCAAAGCAATATTTAATGTAATTTTTAGATTATTTATTTTACATCAATAATGTATACAATATCTCTTCATGAAAGCTTATCTAAATTATTCTGGTTTAGCCATCCTGGCGCATAGAGGCGGATCAATTGAGTCATATGAAAATACCTTGGCTTCCTTTGAGTATGCTCAATCTCTTGGTTGTAAGTTTATAGAAACAGACGTTCAGGTTTCATCGGATGGGATTCCTTATATATTCCATGATGAGTCCTTAAAAAGAATTACAGGTAAAGATGAAATTTTTAGTTCTCTGACATCACACCAAATTGATGAATTAAGAATATTCGATGATCATGCAATACCAACACTTGATCAAACTTTAAAAGCCTTCCCTAACCTGTTGTTTCAAATTGATCTTAAGACCGATATGGTGGCAATCCCTGCGCTTGAGGTTATTAAAGCTAATAATGCAGAAAGTAGAGTTTGTATTGCTAGCTTTAGCAGCAAAAGACTCAAGCAAGTGCAGGATAATTATCCAGAAATGTGTCTTTCAATGGGCCCAAAAGAGGTGGCTAAATTGTTATTAGCAAGCTTTGGTCTTTATAGAGGTAATATTCCTGGGGATTGTCTTCAGGTGCCTATGTATTCACATGGAATAAAGGTTGTAACAAAAAGATTTATAAAATATGCACAAAGCAGAAATCTTAAAATAATGGTGTGGACTATTAACGATGAGAAAACATTAAAGAAATTAATCAATTTGAATGTTGATGGCATTATTACAGACAAGCCAAAGTTTCTTCACCAACTTCTTAAAGACTAATTTTTAATAAAATATTTGAGCAATAATTTTTTTGCAATTACGTACATAGGAATAATAAAACAAGTTGTAATTATTAACTCTATGGGAGTTGATAAATCCATTAAACTTCTTATAAATGGTGCAATAACAAACCCAGTAAAAGCACCTAAAATACTATAAAAAATAATTGATTCTTTGCTAAATAATTTCATGCGCTAATTATAGTAGACAATCTAGACAATGTTATCGATACAAGTCATCTTCTTCATTAACTATTAAATTAAATGCGTCATTTTTTGAATATTTATCTCTATTGAAGCCTTTTATAATGATAACTGGTTGTCCATCATTGCCCTGCCCCATTAAAATTCCAGCGGCAGCAGATAACTCATCAGCAATGGCTATTTCAGTACTTTTTAAAGAATTGCCATATATATCAAGCTCTCCTTTAAGATCAATAAGGCTTGGTATATTAGAGCTAGCAAGAGCAAAGTTAGTGACGCCAGATCTGTAAGGTCTTGTCATTGAATCAGAAATAATCACTGATATAGATTGATTTGATTCACGAGATATACTTTCCTGCAGATTGATGGCGCTTGCTGATGGGTTATCTGGAAGAAGTAGCACTATATTATTATCTTGCTCAATATTAGATCTATCTAAGCCAGCATTTATATTAATAAAACCAAGCCTATGCTCGACAATGATGACATTTTTTTCTGTGCTTAGAATCTTTGATGATTCATCTAGGATTATCTGCATGAAACCAGGCTCTCTATTTAATTTCTTTGCAAGCTCCTCTGCATCTCTGCCGGCAATAACTTCATCAATATTTTTATACCTATTTTCTGATTTGGAGACAATTTTTTGAGCAATAACAATAACGTCCCCATCTTCAAGAACAACACTATTTAATTTCAAAGATTTAAGTATCAGTGATGGCAAATCATCATTTGGTTGAACTAACGGAAAGTCTTTTAATGCTATTAACTTTAAATAATCCATAGTTTCAAGTTCTGTGAATTTGTGTAATTACAATAACATATATACAAACAATATAAATCCTAATGTATACTGCAAAAATATGACAATATTAGATCAAAAACTACTAGACATTCTTATATGCCCTGTTTCCAAGAGCCCTCTTGAGTATGACAAAGAAAATAATGAATTAATATCTGAAGAATCTGGTCTAGCTTATCCTGTAAGAGATGGAATTCCGGTCATGCTTCCAGAAGAAGCTAGAAAGATTTAATCTTTAAAAAGTAATCTGATTATCTAAATAAAGCCTTTTTAGCTTCAACACATTGAAGTGATGCCCTTAGGTTTTGATTGCCTTCTTCATCGTTAATGATAACTTGAAGAGATCCATTAATCTTGCTTAAGATATTAACAAAATTAACACCATCAGCTGTGTTACTCCAGGCAACGGCAAATTTATTATCAATCTGAATTGGGTACAACATATCATCTATTTGTACCTCTTTTTTTGCTTCAAAGTAATTCAGCTCAATTTCAATTAGCTCGCCTTGGTTGCCTTGGCCGGCGCATATAATTTCAGTTGCATTAATAAAAAAAGGAGTTAATGCCATTAATGTTAAAAGTTTTATTTTCATAGTTATTTTTTCCCAAATAAGTTAGTTAGATTGTAAGAGACTCCGATATTTGTCATGCTCTTTGATGAGCCCTCAGCCTCTGCAAAGTTAATTGAAACTGCGTAATTAGGATTGACGTAAACAAAACCAGCTGAAAGAGCATTACTTGAAGCGTAATTACCTGCTCCTGCAGTAAAGTTCCAACCAAGGGTATTAGGCGTTGGTCTTGCAGCAATGGCGGCAGACATAGCGAACCCATCTTCCATGGCAGTAACAGTTGATATGATGGATTGCTCTAAAGTAGATACCCTAGTATCTAAGCCATCTATTCTGGTTCCTAATCCAAAAATCGATTGGTCTATTGATGTTAGTCTTACATCAATTGCATCAAAGGATTCGGTGTTTATTGATTGCTGTGATTTATTTATATTAGTATCACGAAGCTTTTCAGATGGAATATGTGAGATTAAGGCTTCTTCATTAATGCTAACGTTATCGACTAAAGCATCCTCGTTGTTACTATTTTCTTGTTGTGAAACATTTAGTTGATCATCCGATGACACTCCTCCGTTTTGACCTTTTATTTCAGCAGGTGAATCTATACCGGTTTGATCTGTACCAGAGGAATTATTAGAGGACCCATCGTAGTAGATATCGCCAGTAACATATAAATCTCCGTCTATAGTGACTTGACCGCTACCATTACCTAAGATCATATTTCCTGTTACTGCGTTTGCTGCAAAAATTGTGTTTGCTCCGATTCCAAAACAAAAGAAATTATTTGCTGATGTTACGCCTTGACATGCATCGTATCCTATAAAAGTGTTAGCACTACCAGAAGTTAGATCGGATCCTGCTTGGTATCCAAAAGCACTATTGTTACTACCTGTGGTGTTGGAAAATAAAGCATAAGCGCCAGAGGCAGTGTTTTCAATACCTGTAGTATTGGAATATAAAGCTCTGTATCCAGAGGCTGTGTTGTAATCACCTTCGGTGTTGGAATATAAAGCTTCGTATCCAGAGGCAGTGTTGTTATTACCTTCGGTGTTGGAATATAAAGCTCCGGATCCAGAGGCAGTGTTCTGATCACCTGTGGTGTTGGACCATAAAGCTTCGGATCCAAAGGCAGTGTTTTGAGAACCTGTGGTGTTGGAAAATAAAGCTTGGTATCCAGAGGCAGTGTTGTAATCACCTTCGGTG
>JABBBT010000021.1 GCA_018607365.1 SAR86 cluster bacterium | reverse complement strand
CATATGGGCATTTGCAGATGCTATCCCAGTAAAAAAAATACTTGCCATAGACGTACCTATAGCCATATGAACAATAATCTCTTCTTCAAAACCTAGGCCAATAAAACAGGTCACTAAAACAGGAACTATTAATGTGCCTCCGCCAATCCCAAACATTCCTGCAATTAATCCAGAAAAAATACCCAATGAAATAAAAATTAATACTTCTTCGATCATTTTATAATCTCGTTACAGTAAAGCTGTTTCAGCTCGTTTAAGATGCTTCTATAAACCTCTTTCTTGAAGGAAACTATCATAAATAACGGGTACCAATAGGACACCCATTTGTATTCATCAAATTCATTATCAGGGTCATTGATAAAGCTAATTTCTACTTTTTTACTAAGTTTAAGCATAAACCATTTCTGAGTTTGTCCTTTTATTTTCTTTTTTATGAAATGTTTTTTTCTTTGATTCAATGGAACATCATATTTAATCCAATTTTTGGTTGCCCCAATAAACTTAACCGAGCTGGAAGATATTCCTACCTCTTCAAATAATTCTCTTTTTGCAGCCTTTAGAGGCGTCTCTCCATTATCAATACCTCCTTGAGGAAATTGCCAATTAGTAGTTTTTTTTCTTTTGCATAGTAGTAGTTTGCCTTTATCATTAATAATAATAAGGCCAACGTTTAATCTGTATCCTGGTTCATTGATCATTGTAAGAGTTGATATTTTATGAAAAAAAAATTAGTAATATTTGATTTAGATAATACCATTCTTAAAGGAGATTCTGATTATTCATGGATTAATTTTTTAATAGAAGAGGGTCATGTCGATCAGAAAGAATATGAATCAAGAAATAAGTATTTTTATGATCAATACTATGAAGGAAAACTTGATTATGATGAATGGGCCGAGTTTGCCCTCTCAACAATAAAAGGAAAAACATCCAATCATATAACAGATCTCTTATCTCAATTTTTAAATACCGTTATAGAACCAATGATAAATATTTACGCTCTTAGACTTTTGCATAATCACAATCATGATAATGATATTATGCTTCTAGCCTCTGCTACTAATTCTGTCATAGTGGAGCCAATTGCAAAAAGATTAGGTTTTGAAAATGTTGTTGCAACCGATGTAGAGATTACTGATGGAGTTTATACTGGAAAAGTTTTAGGAAGACCTGCATTGGGAGAAGGCAAGCTTATTAAAGTGAAAGAATGGGCAGCCTCTAAAGGCATTACTAATTTTGAAGACACTATATTTTATTCCGACTCTATTAATGACTTGCCTTTACTAAGCAAAGTACACACACCTATAGCAGTGAACCCAGATGATCAATTAAGAAAATTAAGTGAACAAAATAACTGGGAAATTATAGATTTACCTTAGGATTCTGCCTCTATCTTGGCTACAACCTGATTTGCAGTTTCTGCACTTAATGTCCAGCCAAGATGGCCATGACCTGCATGATAAAAGACTCCTTTCATCCTACTTTCAGAAGTTATTGGCATCATATTGGGGGTCATTGGCCTTAGACCTGCCCAAGGGGTATAAGTTTCTGTACTAACATTGGGAAAATATTTTTCAACCCAATCTAACAGTGGCCTAATTCTATTCTGACGTATATCTGTATTTATACCTGCAAGTTCAGCAGTACCAGCAACCCTAAATCTGTTGCCAAGACGACTTGCAACTATTTTTACAGGCTGATCAATAAGCGATACCGAAGGAGCACAGCTTTTTGAAAGCTCGTCTTTTAAATCTATTGTGATGCTATATCCTTTTACAGGATAGATATTCATTTTATCTCCAAGTCTACTTGCGAAGCTTTGAGTACCAACCCCTGCACAAATAACCACATTATCAAATGAATCATTCATAATTTCATTTTCTTTACGCATGGTCAGAACAAGCTCGCCTTTCTGTCTAGATATATATTCGACAGTAGTATTAAGCTGAAGGCTTGCAGAATACTTTTCAACCAATACTCTTTCTAGGTTGGTGCAGAATTTATGAATATCACCACTAGCATCTGACTTTGTATATATTCCCCCAACAATTTTTTCATAGTTGGCATTATTTTTAAAAGCAGGTTCAAGTTCTTTTACTTCTTCTGTTGTAAGTGTGTCCCACTCCATTCCTTCTTGATCTAGCCAAGATTTTTTTGCCTGATCGAGCTTAAATTCTTTTTCTGAATCGTAGAATCTTAAAATACCTTTTTTCAAAAGTTCGAATTCTATCCCTTCATCTTCAGCAATTTTAAAATAGATCTCTCTTGCTTTTTTAGCCATATCAATAGTTTCAAGAGTATTCTTTTTATGCTCTCCCTTAAGAGTTGCCCATAAAAACCCCATCATCCATTTATATTTTTGAATTTCAGGAGAAGGGTTAAATAGTAAGGGTGCATCTGGTTTAAACATCCACTTAATGCCATTCATTACGTTTTTAGGCGTATTCCATGTTTCTGCATTACTTGCACTTAACTGACCGCCATTAGCATAGCTTGTTGCCATTGCTGGATAGCGTCTAGAATCGATAATAGTGACTTTGTAGCCTTTTTTTAGAAGAGCATATGCGGTTGTTGTGCCAGCAATGCCTGCTCCAATGACTGCTACTTTTTTCATTGCCCATTGTCTCAACTAATCTTCTAAAAGCCTATAGTTAATCAATAAATAATGGGCTTCAAATTTATTCAAAAGTTAGCTACAATTTAAATAAGAATCATTCTCATCTAGAAATATATACGAGGTCATACAATATGAGTGAATTTATAATTACATTTAGAGAGGTGCTAGAGGCATCTTTGGTGGTGGGTATTATTTATTTGATTCTTGAAAAATCAAATCAGATAAGTCATCTTTATAAATTGTGGGCTGGAGTAGCTGCGGCTATTGTAGCTAGCGCTCTGGTTGGGTATTTGGTGTTAATTGCTAAAAACTCCCTTGGCAACGATTCTACCGCTGCGCTTTTTGAAGCAATTTTCTTATATTTAACTGCTATCCTAATTTGGTATGTTATTTTTTGGCTATCAAAACATGTCAGTGACAGAAAAGAACTTGAAGGGAAAACACTTGGCGCTATAGAACTATCTTCGTGGGGTGTTTTCTTTGTAGTCTTTTTTGCAATTTTGAGAGAGGGTTTTGAGACAGCAGTATTTTTAATCTCTAGCTTCACAATAACAGGATCATTTTCTTACGTTGGCTTTTTGGCAGGTGCTGTCCTTGCTATTTTAATTGGATATTTAATCGTCCTTCAGGGAAGAAGAATTAACTTAAAAAATGTATTTAAATACACAACTTTGTTACTAGTATTTTTAGCAGCCGGAATGATTGCTTATGGAACCCATGAATTTGAAGAGTATCTAGTTAAATCTGAAAAAATAGAAGAATCAGAAGTATATAGACCTTGGAATATTTTAGAGCCCCAGAAAACAGAAGAGGGCACAAAAATCTATCACCCACTTCACGACAAGGGTTCTATTGGAGTTTTTGCAAAAGGATTTTTTGGCTATAACAGTAATCCAAATATACCTGAAGTACTTTTATGGATAGCTGCTTTATTTTTTGGTTTCAATATGTGGCGAAGGTTTTACCACTAAGAATCTAGCTGATCCATATTCTTAATTGCCTTGCCCATCTGGCGCTCCCTTGTGGCATGCTCATTGACAGACTTTAGCATTGCATCTGCCTTTTTTAATAGATCATCTGTTGAGCTACTAAATTTTTCAAATTCTTTTTTTAGTTTTCCAAACTCTTCCATGATCTCACCAGCTCTTTCATTTAAAGCCAAGGTCCTAAAACCCATGTGTACGCTTATTAGATATGCAGCAAGAGAATTAGGGCCCATGATTAACACTCTTGAGTCTCTAAAGATTTGCTCTCGTAGGTTATCAATAGAATCTATCAACTGCATCAGAGACTCACTAGGTATATACATAACACCCAGATCTATTGTTATACCAGTTTGAACATATTTTTCTTTTATATCTATCGCATCTTTTATTACATGCCTTCTAATGTCATCAATTGATTTTTTTACAGACCTCTCATCGCTTTGCTGAATAGACGCTAGATAATTGTCATAGAGCCCCGAAGGAAATTTAGCATCTATTGGTAACAAAAGCCCTTCAGGCATTTTTAAGACGATCTCGACTCTTTTACCAGAGCCAGTTATTACCTCTGCATTTTTTTCGAATTGATTAGGAGGAAAAATATCTTGCACTATGGCCTCAAGAGACCACTCTCCAAATTTTCCAGCAAGAGTTCCTCCGGATAGGTACCTTTTCAGTTTATCTAATGGGTCGTGGAAGGATTGAATATCTTTTGTTAGGTCAGATATATTTATTTCTTGCCTTTCCATGGCCTTGTCAATATCTTTTAAAGACTCTTCATTAGATAATTTTGAAGGATCTTCTTTAAGGCTTAAAAAGATAATTGATATTAACAGCAGAATAACTATTACTAATAAAATCGATACAACCCAAAGTCCACTCATACAAAAAACCTTAAATAAGAATTAAAACTATATATATTTAACCTATTCTTTATAACTTATATTACATATACAACTCTAAGTTATATCCTATAAAATAAGAAATATATGTCTAACATTCTAACTCATTTTGAAGAAATCAAAGCCAAAGGCTTATCAATTGATATCACCAGAGGTAAGCCGCATGCATCCCAGTTAGATCTTTCAAATGAGCTTCTATCCATGGAAGTAGAACCTTACGAAGGGTCGATTGACTTAAGGAACTACGGAGAGCCTCTAGGTATAGAGGGTGCTAGAAAGCTTGGTTCTGAGCTTCTCTCTGCGCCTTATGAGAACATAATAACGGGCGAGCAGTCCAGCCTCTTACTAACTTACCAAACAATTTTAGCTAACTATCTTTTTGCTGAACCAATTGCATGGAAGGATATGGAGAGTCCAAAGGTAATTTGTCCAGTGCCTGGCTTTGATAGACATTTTAGAATGCTAGAAGACTTTGGTATTGAAATGCTAACAGTTCCACTTACAAATGATGGGCCCGATATAGAATCGTTAAAACTTTTAATGAAAAC
>JABBBT010000014.1 GCA_018607365.1 SAR86 cluster bacterium | reverse complement strand
CGAAGAGCTCAGTATTCAAAACTCTGCTAGAGATTATTGTCAAAAAGAATTAATGCCTGGAATACTGGATGCCAATAGGAATGAGACTTTTAATAAATCTCTCTACAAAGACATGGGACAACTTGGATTCTTGGGAGCTCCTATAGATGGTTATGGATGTGCTGGGACTAACTATGTTTCCTATGGTCTCATTGCTAGAGAAATTGAAAGAGTAGACTCGAGTTATAGGTCGGCTTTTAGTGTACAAACTTCATTAGCAATGCATGCCATTCATAAATTTGGGTCAGAAGAGCAGAAAGAATTTTATCTGCCACAAATGGCTAGGGGAGAATTAATAGGGTGCTTTGGTCTAACGGAGCCTGATGCAGGTTCAGATCCTGGTTCAATGAAGACTAATGCCAAAAAAGTAGATGGTGGTTATAACTTGAATGGCTCTAAAACCTGGATAACCAATTCACCGATTGCGGATGTTCTTATTATCTGGGCAAAGGACGAGCAGGGCATACTAAGAGGTTTTATAGTTGATAGGGGAGTTGATGGTTTAAATACCCCAAAGCTTGAAGGAAAGTTTTCATTAAGGGCTTCTATTACAGGGCAGATTTTTCTTGATGATGTTTTTGTTTCTGATGATAAAGTTTTACCAGAGGTTCAAAGTTTTAAAGGTCCGTTTTCTTGCCTAAATATGGCTCGATACGGAATAGCATGGGGTGCAATGGGCGCTGCAGAATTTTGCTGGAATGCTTCATTAGAATACACCTTAGACAGAGTTCAATTTGGAAAACCGCTTGCCTCAAAACAACTTGTTCAAATGAAACTTGCTAATATGCAAACAGATATAGCTTTAGGCCTTCAAGGCGCTCTTCGCGTTGGCAGGCTTATTGATGAAAATAAAATGAAACCAGAAATGATTTCACTTGTTAAAAGAAACAATTGCCAAAAAGGACTTGATATAGCAAGAGAGGCTAGAGACATTCATGGCGGTAATGGAATTAGTGATGAATATCATGTAATACGTCACTGCATGAATTTAGAGGCGGTGAATACGTATGAAGGAACGCACGATGTGCATTCCTTAATACTTGGTCAAAAACAAACAGATATAGCTAGTTTTTAGTTAAGATGCTTGCTTAAGAATTTCTCATAGTCCTTAAATAGTTCAAGTCTTGCAGTTTCGCTTCTGAAGCCATGACCTTCGTCTCCCTTAATTATGTACTCATAATCAACACCATGCTTTTGAAACTCATTTACCATGTCTACAGTTTCTTGAAACCTTACTTGATTATCTCTTCTGCCAGTGATAATTAAGACAGGTTCTGTAACATTCTCTACAAAAAATATTGGGCTATTGTCATAGAGGTTTGCATAATCTTCTTCAACATCAGGATTTCCTTTTTCTATGTACTCCATAGGCATACCAACTTCACTCCATCTTAGGCCACGTAAATCTTTACTAACCAAGTCGAAAGTCCCAACATATGTGACTATACACTTAAACATACCTGGCATTTTTGTGGCTGCGTGCATCGCAGCATAGCCGCCATAACTCGCACCAGATAGACAGACTTTATCCATATCAACATAGCCTTTATCTCTTGCCCAGAACAATGCATCATATTTATCAGTTTGCATGGTTTTACCCATTTCATGATTAGCGAGAATCATCTCTGATCTTCCAAAGCCGGTTGATCCTCTATAATTAGGTTGGATAACTCCATATCCTCTTGATGCATAAAACTGAACCTCTGGATTGTAACCAAATTTATCTCTAGCATTAGGTCCACCATGAGGGTGAAGAATAAATGGGATTTTATCTCCTTTTTTATAGTCTACTGGAAGCGTTAAATATCCATGTAATTTAAGCCCATCTCTTGCCGTATAAGTAAATGGTTCTGTTGAAGCTAAATTATAGTCTTTTAGCCATGGAGCATATTGAGTAATTTCTGATAATGATCCTTTTGAGATATCAAAGAAATAGACTCCGCCTGGATCTTTTTCATTCCCAGCATAAACAACAAATTTTGTTAAATCCTTACTCCAATCTGCAATTGAAATTTCGTAGCCAGGAAAGGCACCTGCAAGTGATTTTTCAACAGATGCAAAATAGTTATTAAAGTATACTTTTTCAGTCTTAGCAGCCTCATAAGAGAAACCATATAAATCTGAACCATCTGATTCAAACCATAGGCTGACCGTGTTATCACCGTGCATTGGACTTGAGATATCAAAGTCTGGATCATGATATATCATCTCAGTATATTCTCTAGTTTCAGAATCCCATGCCCACATAGCATTAGTGTCTGTTTCGTCTAAAATAGAACCATCCGGAAGAACAGCTTGACCAACTCCCAAAATTGTTTTGTTATCAATATCAAAACCAAGAGGCATAAAACAAGCTTCCTGATGTCGACATGAGGCAATTTTTTCATATGAATTATTTTTTGAATCAAATAGATAAAAAGAGTTTACCAAGCCCATATCAGGGCCTTCTGAATCATAAGTTGAAAAACCTTTTGGAACCCCATTCCAATCGAGCTCCCAGCCAGCAAATGTTTCGTTAGCAGGAAGTGAGGGTACTCTTGCAACTAAAGAGGTTTTTTTAGTAGTTAAATCTAACCAATATAAATCTCTATTTTTATAAACAACACTTTGCCTGTTAATACTAATTAATATTTTGTTAGGGAATTTTTGGTAAATACCTTCAAGAAAAGGGACCTGGATACCTGCTTTAGATTTAAAATCTTTAGCTTCTATTAATCTTTTGGTATTACTTCCATCTTTATTTATAGTATACAAGCTATAGCCATCATATCCTCTTCTTGCGTCAGTCGTAACTAATAGCTGGTCATCATTTAACCAAGAAAATGATGCAACAGCAGAGCCTGCGGTGGTTCCTGATAATACTTTAGGTTCCATAGTTCTCAAATCTGTTACAACCAGAACTCTTCCAGAAGACATTTCCTCTTGCATAGTATCATCTTTAATTTCGCAAACATTTTCCTTTGTTGAAACCATAGTTGCTATAAAGTTGCCCGATGGAGATAGTTGATAACTGGATCCTTGTCCGTAACAGACAAGTTTTTCTATAGGTATCATCCCATCTTTAGCTGATGCATCCATTGAGAATGTTGAAATAGCAAGCGCAAATACTGCAAATGAGAAGCCTTTTATCATTTGGTTTAAGTTTAATTTAAATAGTTTATACATAATTTAGTACCTTTAAGAATATATACATTTATGGTTTTACAATAATAGTATCATTAAATTTATGTAAAGTTACCTTTACATGAACAAAAATTCCATATTTTGTGCTAAAAAAACACGTTTTAATCAAAAGAATTAAATAACTAAAAATGTATACAAATATCTACTATTTATGTATATTTCATCTACTACACGGCATAAAGCTGTGTGTTTAACATAATCATATGGGGATATGCTATGAATAATTTTAAATATTTAACTATATTTTCTTTCTTAACTGTTGGCTTAGTTTTTGCTGACAATCCAGGAGAAGATATGACATCTGCGCCTGTTGCAGCGCCAGCTCAAGAAGCTGTTGTTGAAACAACTGTAGCAGAAACAACTGTTGATACTAGTGATGACAGCGAAGCTACCGAAGCTTCAGGTGATTCACAAGATCTAGGACGAGTAAGTGTTACTGGTTCAAGAATTAAAAGAACAGACATTGAAGGAGCTACTCCTTTAATAACTATTACTAAAGACGATATTAGAGCCCAAGGCTTCCAAACTGTATTTGATGCAGTTAGCAACCTTACTCAAAATACTGGTTCAGTAAATGGTGAAAACTTCCAAGCTGGTTTTAACGGATCACTTCAACCAATTAACTTAAGAGACTTTGGTCCTGGTAGGACTCTTGTGCTTGTTAATGGTAAAAGAACAGCTGACTACCCATTCCCATATAATGGAGAGTCTGCATCTTTTAACTACGCATCTATTCCTTTAGCTGCTGTAGAAAGAATTGAAGTCTTAACATCTGGCGCATCATCTATCTACGGTTCTGATGCTGTTGCTGGTGTTGTGAACATCATATTAGTAGATGGCTTAGAAGATAGAACTCTAAGAGTTGTTGCTGGTAGCGGAATTGGATCAGGTACTGGTGGTGAATCAATTAATGTTGAATTCGCTGGTGGTGGATTCGGTGATAGATTTGCATATACATATGCACTTGAGTACAGACAAGACGAAGAAGTTCCTGTTGCAAGTAGAAGTGAGCATGATAGCTATTTAGATGCTAGACCTGGTAGACAAATTCCTTCAAGAGGATTGCTAATTAGAGATCAGTATTACTACGCATTACATATTCATCCTCAGCAATTAATTGATCTAAACACAGGGCAATCATTAGGCGCAACTTGTGAACAAGCAGATCCTGGATACACATTAGCAACACCTGAAGAGCATGCTACCTATGCTGGCACTTCATTCTTTGGTTCATATTGTGGTCAAGACACAAGTTCTAACGGTTCTCTAACAAACTACAGAGACAGAGCTTCTGTATATCTTTCAGGAACATATGAAATCAATGATAAAGTTGAAATGTATGCAAAAATTGTGCATCTAGAGACTAATACTGACGGTGTTTTGGATAACTTATTCACACCATTTGTGTGGGTAGCTGGTCCTCAGCAGTACGGTACTCAATACACGCAAAACTATGGTGTTCCAGCTGGTCAGCCAAATGCTGGCGGTGCAGCTGCAATGATGGACTTTAGAATACAAAAAATCTTCACCAATGCTGTAAGAGGAACATCTTATGAAGAAGATACAACTACTATGGATATTGGTTTTAGAGGCGTTCTATCTAATGGTTACGAGTGGGATATCTCTTATACAGATAATACATATGATGTAGTTTCAACTGGTAGAAACTTCTTAGCTTCAGCTATGTACGACAAAATCCATAATATTGGTGGAGTTGACGGATGGGGCAATCAGTGTGTTCTAAACTCTAATGATTTAATAGATGGAGATCCTTCAAATGGAGAAGCGGTTGATACTTACGGCTGGTATGGTTACTCAGCATATTTCGACCAACCAAACTGCTACAACTGGGATTTTTATCTAAACACACAAAGTTCTGCAGATT
>JABBBT010000035.1 GCA_018607365.1 SAR86 cluster bacterium | reverse complement strand
TATCGCCTTTATCACTCATCCAGTCGACTGTTTTGTCATGCCATTTAACTAAATCCTCCATATCCTTTCCTTTATTGAAAGTACCGATATAGTATTCAGCTTTGTTGGCTTCTGGTTCGTATTTATATTCAGCTTCTTCATGATGGTCAGCGATTAGACCCATGGTAAAAACCAATGATAATGTTAAAAATATTCTCATTATTTATTTCTCACTATTAAATATTTGAATTTTTATACTACATTATTTCAAGTATTTTAAAAGGTTAAAGTGTAATTAAGCTAAATGTAATATTTTTAGTCTATTTTTCCTGATAAATCAAATTGATTGATAAAGGACCATATTTCTCTGGTAGCTTCTATGCCATAAAGAGACTCTATAGGCCATGTATGTGCCATACCACTACTCTTAAATAACTCTACGTGAACATCGTTTTGACAATCTTTGTATGTTTGATGATCTACAGAAATACCAAGATCAAAAAAATCTATAATCTGAAGATCTGGAACTGGATTGCATAAGTTGTAATCGGACCAAAACTCCAAAGTGGTTTCTATTGGAACCATTCCGAGAGCTGAATTACCATCAAATGGGACTGTTGGATCAAGGGCCCCATGAATTTGCATAACTGGTGTTGGGTGCTCTGGATTACAGTCCGCCAACATTTCTGTGCTAAATGAGCCAGTTACAGATACTATCGCAGCAATTCTTGAGCTTAAGTTACATGCAAGGTTGTAGCTCATAAAGCCGCCATTAGACATGCCAGAAGAATAGATTCTATTCTTATTAATTACTGCTTTGTCATCAATAAGATTGATAACAGTATCGATAAAATCAATATCATCAACGGTACTACCAATTGTCCAAGCACCGACATTCCAATGCGATGAGCTTGACGTTAAAGCAGTTTCTAATTTGTAACCTTGTGCATATACAACAATAGCCTTATTAGTGTTCGCAAAAGGCTCATGCATTGTATAGGCCTTGTGTGTTTCAGCAGATGATCCATAGCCATGCAATGCAAACAAAACTGGAGCTTCGTCATTATCAGTAATGGTTGTTGGTGTATATATTAGATAATATCTATCAAGACCTTTATGAGTTAATGAACATCTTTCGGTATTAGTAGAATAAAAAACACAGTTTTCCGATGGTTCTGATACTGGAGGTGTTGGCGCAGGTGCAACATCTTCAGAAGAAGAGCTTCCGCCCCCACCACATGAGACTATAAGCAATAAGAAAAATATAAATAAATAATAATTTCTAACGTTCATATAGCTAATTTAGCTTATTCAGAAAAAGAATCAAGGAAGAAAATGGTGCGGTACGCCGGTCTCGAACCGGCGGCCTTCTGCTTGGCAAGCAGACGCTCTACCAACTGAGCTAGTACCGCAATTTGAGGAGTAATATAACCTTTACGGGTTATGCTTTCAAGCATCAATTGAAAGGTATAAAGAGAAACAATAATCTTATAATAAGTTATTAATTTACTTTAATCTTTTTGATTTCTTTAAATCCAAATTCATCTTGTGAAAGTAAGACAAAATAAGCAGCCTTAGTTGTAACAGGTATAGCTATATCGAAGTTCTGAGGAATATCTGCCTGAAAAACTGTTTTGTTCTCATGACCTATATGGTCTATATGTACTGTAAAAGGATCGCCAAGACCGACGAACATAATTTGATTTCCTTTTTCATTTAGAACTTTTATTGCATATTTATCTTTTCGAGAGATGAGTCCATATTGCTTTAAAGAATGAGCATTCGGTTTCGCAACTTTCACACCGGATAAAGAAATATTGTTTACACTGCCAGTGATAGTAAATATTTTTGCCTCTTTGTTTGCGCTAACTTTTTGATTCATGTTATCAAATTTCTTAAATGATCCACCTTCTTGAGCATGAAGACTGTGAGTTAATAAAATAAATAATGCTACGTATAATTTTTTAACCATTACTACCATTTCTCCCAATTAATACCAAACGAATAGCCTAAAGGTCCGTTCATATAACCATACCAAAAATTACTATATTCACTTGGATTTGGATCATATCTGGCATCAAAACATCTGTAGTTACCATCTGGGTCATTTGGGTCAATACGATAATCAGCACACCAAAAAAAACTTGTTTGAAAAATTCCTTCATAAAAATCACTATTGTCCAATACATCGTCGGTAGCGATTATCGTTCCAGTTAAATCAAATGCTTTTGCTGTATAAATTACAACACCATTATCTGCAGGCCTATTAAAAGTAACAGTTTTTTGATTTTGTAGTCCTGTTTGTTCAATACCATCTTCATACCATTTTAAGGTTATTTTTGATGTATCATACTCTGCATCAATAGTCATTTGCCATGCAGTATTGTTAGAAGTAAAACTAACACTACTTCCTCCTTCAAATGGGTCATAGAAGCCTTGGTTTTGAATGGATCCTATTGCAAAGCCCTCAACATTTACGTCTCCATACCCACCACTAGAACATGAATCCATTATTGAGCAAAAAGTTGGCCTGTAATTATCAAACTCTCCATAATAATTACCCTCAAAGAGTCCAACACCTGCACAATCAGGATTTTTTCCTATAAATGGATAGTAGGGTTCGCCTCCATCTGGGTCATCTGTTAAAGAGCCCCAAATATTTACAAGACAGCCACAGTTTGTTCCAGGAACATACTCACCTGAATCTCGATCATAAATTCTTCCATCACCAACGTTATAACAAACCTCTATATCTCTTCCTAAAACATTTAGCTGATCATCAATATGATGATTCCACTTTAGTAATGAAACATCACTTTGGGTTGATGTATTAACATTATCATCAGCGTACTGACTGACGTCTCTATCATCATCTGTTCTATACTCATCTCCCATATATCCATGGGCATGTCCAAGCTCATGCATGAGGGTTGTGCTTGTTCTTTCTGGGTCAGTATCTCTAATCTTCTGAATATTTCTTGAGCCTAAATTTACCCCTCTGCCCTGAACTCTTGTAAGTGTAGAAACCAAGACGTAGTCTTCGAGGAGGTCTGAAAAAATACCTGTATCCATATCTCCAATACAATAAATATCCTCATCAAAGTCATAACAGCCTGTTCTGATCCCTAGTGGTGATGTGCCGTCCGGATCAAGCGGCTCTGCGGAAATAATTGTAAAGTAATCTTCGCTAAAAAATTCTGAAGCATCAGAATCATTTAACTTATTAATAGAAGCTATCAATGCACGCCTGTAAAGGTCAACATCAGATATTCCATCCAAAGAATCAGCAATAAATAAATACTTAGTTTTTCCAAGTGAGCTTGGATTTCCAGAAAGATAATAAACAATATAATCTTTTGGAGTTTTTGATCCACCATCGGCTCCAAAGCCATCTTCAGGATCATCATCCTGTTGAATGGTTACGGTTGTTTTATTAGATACAAACCAGGACTCAAAACTCACTACCGCACTATTTGCACTATCAGAAGCTCTTAGTTGGGCAGTATAAAGCCCAGCTTTTTGAAGACTGGATAAATCCAAAGAGAGGGTTCCGGATCCGTTTGTATTGTTATCAGCATCTAAAGTAAAAACTGCATTTATAGACTGTTGGCCAATAAGCGCATCAAAAGTGAGGGCATCTAAACTAGTATCGACATCACTCACTGTTAATCTAAAAGTCTGATTATCTTCAAACAACATTTTATTTTTAGAAAAATCATTAGCTGTTTCAAAAGCTAGTATTGGTGGGTCATCGACTGAATTAACTGTAATGGTAGCTGTTCCTGTTCTGGTTATATTTTTTTCAGAGACATTAACTGAATATTGAAATTCGTCAGTTCCAAAAAAGTTACTATTCGGGACGTACTTGATTGATCCACCCGCGCTGAGTGTTAAGACACCAGATGATACATTCGAAGTTATAGCATAAGTTAAGGTAACAGATTCATTAGCAGATGCTGCTATAGAGGCGTTTAAGTCTGTGTCTTCATTGGTTGAAAATATCCCAGCCGCCAATGTTAGAGCAAATGCAACTGGTGGTGCTGCTGCTCCACCTCCACCACCTCCGCCACCGCAAGATACGAGGAGAAAGACAAGAAGTAGATTTATGTATTTCATCTTGAAAAATTATATCTTACTCGCAAAAAAAAGGGGCTTAAAAAGCCCCTTTTTTATATCATATCTGAATTTAGAAATTTACTCTGAAACCAACTTTATAGATTGGTCCATGCTCTTGATATAAGAAAGTCATTTCTTCATATCTTGAGTAAAGTAGAACATCTTCATCAGTTACGTTAATACCCTCAACAAATACTGCTGCTTTATCAGTTAGGTTGTAAGTAGCGTTGAAATCAACAGTACTTCTTTCAGTAACAAATAATGGGTTATATTGATCGTAACCAGTGAAATATTCACCCGTCATGTTGTATGCAACTCTAGCTGATACTTTTTCGTTTTCATAGAAAACAGAGAAGTTAGCTGCATCACCAAATCCTGGTAAAGCAAATTGCTCAGCTGATTCGATTGCATATACATCAGCATTAGTGTCTCCACCAATTTTAGTAATGTTAGCCATTACACCGAAGTCATTATCAAATAAATGCTGAACAGCAATTTCCATACCATCGAGTGTTCCCTCGTATTGGTTGATAGGTTTAGCTAAATTGAATATATACAAAGGATCATCAGAATTACTCTGGAATACTGCATTTCCATTACCTGGATCTGCAAAACAGTCAGCAGCACCGTTACAACCAAATGTAAAGCCAGTGTTGTTTAACCATGTCCAATCAAGAGCATTAGACCATCCACATGCCCAGTAGCCTTGTGGTGCAGTCCATTGACATAATGCATCATCGTTAGCAGGAACGTTTAATGTAGCTCTAGGTCCCGCAGTAATATCAGTAACACCGTTGAATGAGCCTTGTTCAAAACCAGCGCCATGATAGCCTGAGATTTCTTTAACAAAGAAGTTAACAGATACATAACTACCTTCTTTATAGTAATACTCATAAGCTAAGTCATAGTTGATTGATTCATATGGCTCTAAAGCTGGGTTACCAGTAGATAGAGTTGTAGGCATTCTCCAGTCAAATGGGCTTGATGTAACTGCTGTATCCATCTGCTCTAAAGCAGGTCTTGCAATAGTTTTACTTGCTGCAAATTTAATAACTCTGTTTTCAGCATGCTCAAATGAAACATTTAAACTTGGAAGTACATAGTCATTTGAACCATAACCAGTATATGAAGCAGGTCCAGTAAGAAGACCAA
>JABBBT010000055.1 GCA_018607365.1 SAR86 cluster bacterium | reverse complement strand
ATTCTGAACTCTCAATACGAGAACCCGTGACTACTACATCTTCTACATCACTATCGTCTTCATCTTGAGCTATTACAGCTGGCACGATGAAAGCAAAGCTTAATAGAAAAGCTAGTACATACTTATCTTTATTAAACATACATTTCCCCTGTAGTTAAAATTAAATTATTAGTTTATAAAACCCAAAAAACAAGGCCTTATAACTAAGCTGAACAATTGTGACATATAAATTATGCAAATTACTACTAATTTTTGTATCTTTTTTTACCCATTAACAAAAAATATAAATAATTATAAATAAATCATATGATCAATTTAGTAAAGTTTATGAACAAATAAGCTAAGAAATTGGCGTATTATCTTTTACAATTGTGTCCTATTTAATATATTGATAAAAATAACATGCTACTAAAAAACAAAAGAATACTAATTTCTGGATTGGCCAATAAATACTCTATTGCTTCAGGTATTGCAGCAGCGATGCATAGAGAAGGTGCTGAGCTTGCATTTACATATCAAAATGAAAGACTTCTTAAAAATCTTAAACCAATTGCTGAATCCTATGGGTCTTCAATCTTAATTGAATCTGATGTTTCATCAGATGAATCGATTAATAACTCATTTAAAGAGCTTAAGAAACACTGGGACTCTTTTGATGGACTTGTGCATTCTATTGGCTTTGCTCCAGCAGATCAGCTAGAAGGCAACTTTGTTGACGTTACAACTAGAGAAGGTTTTAAGATTGCTCATGATATAAGTTCATATAGCTTTACCGCTCTTGCTAAAGCAGCGAAGCCAATGCTAAATGATAATTCTGCTCTTTTGACACTTACGTATTTAGGTGCAATGCAAACAATGCCAAACTACAATGTTATGGGTCTAGCTAAAGCTAGCTTAGAAGCTAATACAAGATTTCTTGCAGCATCCATGGGCAGAGATGGTGTAAGAGTTAATGCTATATCAGCAGGACCAATTAAAACTTTAGCTGCCTCAGGCGTTAAAAACTTTAGAAAGATGTTAAGCCAGCATTCTGCTAGGGCCCCCTTAGGAAGAACGGTAACAACAGAAGAAGTTGGAAATGTTGCAGCATTTCTGTGCTCTGATTATGCAAGTGGAGTTACTGGAGAAATTACCTATGTAGATGCAGGCTTTAACACAGCGGCCATGCCTCTTTATGAAATTGAAGAAGAATAATTTTGGGTTTATATGATAAGTATATTCTCCCAAAATTTTTAAACTGCGCCTGTGGCTCTAAGCCAATAAATTATCAAAGACAAAAGGTTGTTCCTTTAGCAAAAGGTAAGGTTTTAGATATTGGAATAGGATCTGGTCTTAATATACCCTTCTATAACTCAGATAAAATAGATAAAGTTATTGGAATCGATCCATCACATGAGCTTATAGACCTGGCTAAAGAGTTAGCTAATGATAGTAAAGCTTCTATTGAGCTTGTTATTGGAAGTGCTGAATCAATACCCTATCCAGATAATTTTTTCGATACTGTTCTCGTTACATACACTATGTGCACTATTCCTAATGTTGCGATAGCTAACAAAGAAATGTGGAGAGTTTTAAAAGATGATGGCAGGTTAATATTTTGCGAGCATGGCCTAGCTCCAGATAAGAAAATATCAAAGTGGCAAAATAGAATAGATCCTTTTTGGGGCAAAATAGCAGGAGGATGTCATCTTAATAGAGATATCCAAAAACTTATCACAGATGCAGGCTTCTCATTTGAGTCATTAGATAAGATGTATATCCCCAGCACTCCAAAATTTGCAGGATATAACTACTGGGGTATTGGTAAAAAATGAGAATACCAGTTGTAATTGGCATTGGATCAATTCAACAAAAAGGCTTATTTGATGAATTAGATGAGGCTTTGGTTTTAATGGATAAAGCTACAAAAGCAGCAATATTTGATTCTACAAATAATTCGATAGTTGATTATATTGATCGGGTGCAAGTACCTAAAGGATATTGGAAATATAGAGATCCAGGTAAATGGATAGCAGAAAGAAATAGTATTCAATCTGCAGTAACAAGCGTAACTAAAATCGGAGTTCTTCAACAAAATCTTATAAATTCTGCATGCGATGATATTGCGCATGGAAAAATTGAAGCATCTTTAATAGTAGGTGGTGAAGCTAGATATAAAAAAATATTAGCGTTAAAAGAAAATAAAGAATTTATAGAAACTGAATTGAATATCAATCCTGATTTTTATGTAAAGGCAACTGATGAACTTCAGACCAAAGAAGAGCAGGACGAACTTGGATTAATGGCTGTTGGCTATTATGCAATTCTAGAAACTGCTTATAGGAAAAAAAATAGATTATCTTTAGAAGAGCATAGAGAGAAGATTAGCCATATGTACGCTGAATTTTCTGAAATAGCTGCAAAGAATCCCGATGGTTGGATTGATAGTATGAAATCTGCAGAAAATATAAAACAGGTAAGCAAAGAGAATCCTTTACAAGCTCTTCCATATAATAAGCTTCATTGCACGAGCTGGAATGTTAACCAGGCCTCAGCAATGATTTTATGTAGCGAAGATCTTGCTGATAAACTTGGTATACCAAAAAATAAAAGGGTTTACCCTCTTGCATCATCCGAAACCAACCATATGATTGCTCCAATCCAAAGACCAAAATTATCAGAATCTACTGGATTAGATCTAGCTGCAAATTTTATTAAAAATATTTGTGATGAGCATAAAATACAACCAAATATTTATGATTTGTATAGCTGCTTTCCTATCGCAGTTCAAATGTTTGCTGACTCTCTCAATCTTGGCTCAGAAGATGTTAAGACAGTTACAGGTGGGATGCCTTTTGCTGGCGGCCCACTCAATAATTATATGATTCATTCAACAGTTAAAATGGTAAGTGAGATACGAAATAATCATTCTAATATTGGTCTGGTAACAGGTGTGTCAGGCATGATGACAAAACAAGCATTTGCTTTATGGGCCAAAGAACCATTAATACAATTTACTTCAAAGGATGTTACTAAGGAGGCTGCTTTAATTGAACATCCAGTGCAAATGTCAAAACAGACTGATGGAAAAGCAGTCATTCTTGGTTATACAATTTTTAAAGATGAAGATAAAGATATGAAAGTTGTTATTTATGGTGAGGATTCCCAAAACAAAAGAAAAGTACTAATATCTAAAGACAAAGAAATTATTAAAAATATGGGAGAGGAAGAATGGGTTGGAAAACAAATAGTATTCAAAGGAAAATATTTAGTTTCATAATTATATTTTCACTAACTTTAAACATATCTGCTTCAGTAGATGAAAGTATTCAAAAACATAAAAAGCATTTCTCTAATATCGCAATGCAGATATGGAGCAATGCAGAGCTTGGTTATCAGGAAACAAAAAGTTCTCAACTTCTTGCAGATGCATTAAAGAAAGAAGGATTTACAATTAAAGAATCTGTAGCTGGAATCCCTACAGCATTTACTGCTGAGTATGGAACCAAAGGTCCGGTTATAGCAATCCTAGGAGAATTTGATGCCTTACCGGGATTAGCTCAAACCAATTCACCATTTAAAGAAATTATTAATAATGAAACGGGAGCTGGTCATGCATGCGGTCATCATTTATTTGGAGCTGCGTCTGCTTGGGCTGCAGTAAGTGTGAAGGAGTGGTTAGAAGAAAATAATATCGAAGGTAGAGTTAGATTTTATGGAACACCAGCAGAAGAAGGTGGTTCTGGTAAGGTTTATATGGCGCGAGAAGGATTATTTGAAGATGTTGGTGTGGTTCTCCATTGGCATCCAGATGATGTAAATTCTGCAAATCCAAAATCTTCAAATTCAAATAAATCAGCTAAATTTACTTTTAAAGGTATTTCAGCCCATGCGGCAGGTGCTCCAGAGCTTGGGAGGTCTGCTTTAGATGGTGTTGAAGCTATGAATATGATGGTAAATATGATGAGAGAACACATACCCCAAGAGTCTAGGATTCATTACGTAATTACCAAAGGGGGGCTTGCTCCAAATGTGGTACCTGATCTTGCTGAAGTTTATTACTATGTTAGAAACCCACAAATGCAAATGGTAGAGGAGTTATTTGAAAGAGTTGTAAAAACTGCAAGAGGTGCAGCTGAAGGTACTGAAACTTCAATGAGTTATGAAGTTATGCATGGTAATTATTCTTTGTTACCAAATAATGCAATTCAGGAAGTTATGTATTCAAATCTAGAAATGCACGGAGGAATTTCATATTCACAAGCAGAAAATGAGTATGCTAAAACTATTTATAAAACTTTTGTTAAGCCATCAAATGAGATTGGTTCACAGGAATCAATTCAGCCTTATAGGACATCGCACAGTTACGGTTCAACGGATGTTGGTGATGTGAGTTGGCTTGTACCAACTGCAGGAGTAAGGACGGCGACTTGGGTACCCGGAACAGCATCACATTCATGGCAGGCAGTTGCATCCGGAGGGACATCAATTGGTATAAAAGGAGCTGAACTTGCGGCTAAAACTATTGCTTCAACAGCAATTGATATATTTAAAGATCAAACATTAATAATAAAAGCTCAGTCAGAGCTAGAAAATAGAGTTGGCCAAGACTTCGAATATAAGGCATTGCTTGGTGACAGAAAACCACCACTGGACTATAGAAAGAATTAATTATTGAGCAGAAACAGCAGCGCCAGGTCTTCTCAAGTCAGCATAACCATACCTGACATTATTTACTATATGAATACTTTGTGTGCTCCCCATTGTTTTATTGGGCTCTGGGTTATGGCCAATGGTGTTTAAGTTCGAGATGGTATCGGCACTTATGGTTGTTTCATAATCCAATCCTTTGTATGGCCAATCTTTATGAATTCTTGGCAGCATGGTTGCACTGCCTATGTTAAGATCAAAATCAATTACTCCCGATATCACTCTCAAAATTGCCGCTGGTATATAAGACCCACCAGGTGATCCGGTAATTAGTATTAACTGCCCTTCTTTATTAAAAACCATTGACGGCGCCATTGTGCTCATTGGTCTTTTACCAGGCTCATATCTGTTGCCTGGACTGCCAACTCTTCCTTCAATAGATTTATCACCATATCTGTAGGCAAAATTATTCATTTGATTATTCATGAGTATCCCAGTTCCTGGTATTGTTACACCAGACCCAAATGAATATCCAAGTGTATAAGTGTTGGAAACTGCATTTCCATCTTTATCAATTATTGAATAATGAGTAGTATCCCTGCTTTCATTTAAAACTCTTAGAGGTTTTACTTTAGAGCTTGGAGTAGCTTTTTTAAAACTTAAGTTATTTATAAATTCCTTAGTCCTTTTTATAGATAGCAGCTCATCAACAGGTACTTTATAAAATGAAGGGTCGCCAACATGATGAGATCTGTTGTTATGTCCTCTTCTTAAAGATTCGGCCAGAAGATGATATGTTGATGTTGCGTTACTATCACTCTTCTTGAATTTAAAATTATTGAGAATGTTTAGAGAGGTTAATAAAACAACACCACCGCCAGAAGGAGGACCTGCAGTTATAACTAAATTATTTCTATAAGAACTCATTAATGGAGCCCCGCTATTGATTTTATAATTTAGAAAATCAGATTCTTCAAAAAAGCCTCCATTTTCGCTCATTGCTTTGAGAAATTTATTTTTTATTTCGCCTTTATAAAATCCATCTTTTCCATTTTTTGCAATAATTTCAAAGGTCTTGGCTAAATCAGTCCTAATCATTCTTGTTCCAACCTCAATAGGATTCCCATTGGGGAGATAGATTCTTTTGGATTCTGGGTCTTTTAGGAGTTGGGGAGTGCTTTCAATAGCTTTGTTTAAATCATAAGTAACTATTATTCCTTTTTTAGCTTGTTTAATAACAGGCTCTAAGACCTCTTCAAGAGAAAGATTTCCAAAATTCTCATGAGCATCAAGAAGTCCTGCAACTGTCCCTGGTAAAGCAGATGCTTTATAGCCTTCTTTTACAATATTAAAATCTATTTTTTTGTAATCTTTGGGTAAATTATATTTTTGAAAGATATCCTTTAGGTTTGCATTTAAGGGAGACTGACTTCGATAATCTATAAAAAAAACTTCATCCATTTCTTTAATATAAACTAGCATAAACCCTCCCCCGCCAAGGTTTCCTGCCCTAGGAAGTGTTACAGCCAATGAAAATCCTACAGCAACAGCTGCATCAACTGCATTGCCACCTTTGTTTAATATTTCAAGGCCAATATCAGATGAAAGTCTATTTTGAGACACAACCATACCGCTATGACCAACGACAGGATGGTAAGGAGAAACATAATCAATATAACTAGCTGACCTAGTAACCAAACATAGAGTTAATGTAAAAAGAAAAATGATATTTTTCATTAAAATAAAATCGGCGCTAAATAATAAGAGAACAAGCTAACAACAAATATACCAATAATATTTAAAGCAAGGCCTGCTTTCATCATAGTGGCAATAGTAAATTTACCTGATCCATAAACAATTGCATTTGGAGGAGTGGCAACTGGCAACATAAATGCACAACTTGCTGCTAGACACACAGGTATTGTCAATGAAACTGGTATAGCACCAATAGCTATTGCTAAAGCTCCTATGACTGGAAGAAAAGTGCTTGTAGTTGCGACATTGCTAGTCATTTCAGTTAAAAAAATTATTAGTGTTGCGACTGCAAAAATCAAAACCAAAGGATGAACACTTTTTAAAACTGCTAACCCCTGCCCAATCCATATTCCAAGACCTGTTCCTGAAACTTGAGCAGCTAATGACAAACCACCACCAAATAAGATTAGTAATCCCCAAGGAAGTTTAGAGGTCTTATCCCATTGCATTAGGTCATTTTTCATATTGGAGGATGGAACCATAAATAATAATATTGATACGATAATGGCTACACCAGCATCTTCAATACCAATTCCTGTAGTTTCTCTAATTAGACGGCTAGTGACCCAAGCCAGAATTGCCAATCCAAAAATAACTGCAATCTTTATTTCATCCTTGGTTAAAGGCCCTAAATCCTCAAGCATCTTATTTAACTTTTCTTTAGTCTTAATCGATGAATCAAAGTTGGTTGGAAATATAATTTTAGTAAGGATGACCCATGCTGAGAGTAGCATTACTATTGCAACAGGTACTCCTAATTTCATCCAACTGAAGAAATCGATCTTTACACCATATTGCTCTTCCATAAAACCAACAAATACTAAGTTTGGTGCGGTGCCAATAATTGTAGACATTCCACCAATTGTTGCCGCATATGCAATACCCAACATTAAGGCTGTGTCAAAATATTTTTGTTGTTCTAAAGATATGTTTGGAATTGTTGTTGCTACTACAGTACAAACTGCAAGCCCTATTGGAAGGAGCATTAGAGTTGTAGAAGTATTCATTACCACCATGCTTAATATAGCTGCAACAAGCATAAAACCGCCAACCAAAGCTGCTCCTGATGACCCTACAGATATTATCATTCTTAATGCCATTCTTTTATGAAGACCAGAACTTTCAATACCTAAGGCTAATATAAAACCACCCAAAAAAAGATATATATTTTTATTAGCATATGGATCGGCTGCTGATTGAAAATCTACAACATTGAGAAGAGGAAATAATGCAAGTGGAAGAAGAGCTGTTACTGCAACTGGAAGAGCTTCTGTTGCCCACCATATTGCCATTAATAAAAGAACTCCAAATACAAACCATGCAGAGATACTATTTACTACAATTACATCCTTGGTAGTCTCAAATGAATTCCCATCTAACTCTGCTAGGCTTGATGGAATAAAACCATTAACACCAGAAAAAATTACTAGAGCAAATGCAAATAGGCCAATAAAAAACCCTTTATTTTTATATGCAGGCATAGCTTGTATATTAACCTCAAATTAAAAAAGGGAGCAAAAAAGCTCCCTTTATATTTTTAAAAATCATTAGAACTTTTTATATAGCTCCAACGAATAACTCTTACCATAATCACTATGCTGATCTCCTACAAAACCCCAAGTGTACTCATCGGCTAGTGGTGCTCTCTCGTCTTCAAGGTTTCTAATGGTACCTCTAACCCTTAAGCCACTATCAAACTTATATCCAACGGTTAAAGTTACCGTTCTCATAGCATCAACTTTCCATGTATCACCACAGTTAGCAGATCCAGGTGTGTAACTGCTAGTTCCTGAACACGCATATATATCATTAGAGCTGCCTGATACATCAACAGATTTTGCATTATCAGTAACATCTAGTTCTTGGAAGGCACCTATTCTTGTAGAAGATAAATAAGCATCCCATGGACCATTTTTCCAAGAAAGGCGCATTGTATTTTTTACTGCTGGATAAGCTCTGTTAGCAAAAGTATTTAAAAGATCACCGTACCCAGCAGGAGCAGGAAGACCTGCAAGAGCTCCTCCAGGTTGTGATGCTTCAATTAATCTAACACTATCACCTGATGCTTCTTGTAAAAATTCATCAAATTGAACTCTCATAAACTTAGCTGTAAAAGAGCCTATATTAGTATCAAGATCATACTCTACAGCATAATCAGTTCCACTTAGAGTTCTGTCATCTAAATTAACATAAACATCCTCAACTCTTTCAACCATACCAGACTTACAATAATTACTATCCCAATTTGCATTATAGGTATTTGATTCTGGATCATTATCTTCTTGATAAGCCCCTCTGATAACACGAGGATTACCGGTACATTCAGAAGCTCCGCCTTGTTGTCTAATTAATGTATCTAGTAAAATATGGTTTCTTTCACCAAATAATCCCACAGTATTTTCTGTAGCAATTTCCCATTTATCAACAGTCAAAACTAAATTATCTGTTGGTGTTAACACTATTCCAATATTTGTATTAGTAGATTCTTCTGCTTCTAAATCATCATTACCTTTTGCTACCCTTTGAATAGAATAACTATCCCCAATCTCACCATTAGCAGCTGTGTATAGATAGTCCTGAAGTGAATTATTTCTAACAACCAATCCCTCATTAACAGTAATTAAATTTGGTGCTCTATGAGATGTAGATTTTGAGCCTCTTACTTTTAACCAAGAGTTTGGTGTATAACCAAGTGCTAACTTACCTACAACATTGCTGCCATAGTCATCAGCATTTTCAGCCCTAATCGCTAGCTGTGAGTCTAAATTATCTGTAAGAGGTATCATCATCTCAGCAAATACTGAAGCTACACTTCTTTCTCCATACGTATCTGGAGAAGGACTACTATTACTAATATTAGAAATATAAGGGAAGGTCGACTGATTTGCAGCTTCTGGAACTGTTGAATAAGTAATAGTTCCATTTACGTTTGGGTCTCTTGCATCATCCATTGTTTCACTTCTAAATTCAGCACCAACCAACATGCCAACATCTCCTGCAGGAAGTTGATATACAGATGGATTGCTCATTTTAAAATCAACCATGTACAACTCAGTAGTATTATTTCTAAAAATTGTTGTCATGAACGCCTCTTCGCCACAATTTAAACCAGCGCAAAAAGGGTTATAAGCATCAGATGTGGATTTGGCTAAAGCTTCATCTAATAATGTTAAATTCGCTCTACCATGATTATTCATTTTAGAAGTGGCTTTCGAAGCTACTACAGCAGCATCCCAATCCCAGTTTCCATAATTTCCTCTAAATCCTTGAACAAGTCTCCAAGTCTGACGAGTTGAATCCCATGATCTTGGTGTTGAAAATCTAAAATACCTTGCCCATAAATGATCAGCCTCTTTATCTACAAACAAGTCTCCACCAGTTGAACCTATCGGCCCTCTTTGTAAAAGATTTAACCAGTAATTGGTTGATGGAATTAATAAAGGCTGAGTGTTAGCACCACCTCTTGAGGAAGAGCCTAAACCAAGATTGGTACCGGCATATAATACTTTTTCGGACTTGGATTGATAAAAACTTATTTCAGAATATGCCTCAATACCATTCTCAAGCTCTCTATTTATAAACATGACAAAATTATGTCTATCTAAAGGCCCTCTTTTATCATAAGTTTCACCATAATTTGTTCTATTCTCAGCTCTTATGGAACTTGAGTCATAAATACACATGTTAGTTAGACCTGGAATTGAATATAAATTTGTTGTTGAAGTACTTTGACAATTGCTGTCATCTGGTCTGTACATTGAATGAATGTTTGTACCAGAACCAGTATAGAACTGACCCCAAACTGAACTAGCACTTTGGTTTCTCCATGTAGTGTCGTTAAATTGGCCATCAGGATCTGTGCCAGCTGGATCAGGCAAATATCTTCTTAAATCACCATTAACCCATTTAGGATCTTCAGCACCTCTAATTTTTTCTCTAACATAAGCATCATAATATATAGAAATATTAGTTCCATCATCAAAGTTTTTTCCCCATTGAATACTTGCTTTGTTGTCATTTGCAGCAAAGCTGTCATACCAACTTGTTCTAACTCTTAATGTGAAACCTTCAAAATCATCTTTTAGAACAGTATTGATAACTCCAGCAACAGCATCAGCACCGTAAATAGATGCGGCACCATCACGAAGTATTTCTATTCTTTCTGAACCGTATACTGGGATTAAATTCGAGTTTACACTGGATACAGGGATATAACTTCCACCTATAAACTCTGTCGCATACCCAGGAGATTGAACTAATCTTCTTCCATTTAATAAAGTGAGGGTATTACCTGTACCAATATTTCTTAAATCTAATGAGCCTACATCACCTCTTGATGCATTATATCCACCACTGAAATCTGTCTGATTGAAGCTATTGCTTCCCATCTCAGCCAATTCAGCAAATAACTCGTCACCAGACTCTACTCCGATACCTTCAATATCATCAGAAGTTATAACTGTTACAGGAAGGGCTCCAGTTATTTTTGCACCCCTGATCTGCGATCCAGTAACTACAACTTCTTCAACATCAGAAACCTCTGCTGCTTCTTGTGCAAAAACATTAGCTGATATAACTAATGGAAATATAAATAGTAATTTTTTTAACATGAATTTATCCCCTAAATTTGATTGTTAACTCGTTAAAGTATAGTGCTTAAGTTATTTTTATGTCTAGTAAATAATGCATTTTTATTTTAATATACATATAACTCTAGGTTATATATGCTAAGTTCAAAACAAATAGAAATTTTTTATCAAGTTTATAAAAATAACTCCATGTCTGGAGCTGCGGAAAAGCTTCAAATCTCTCAACCATCTGTAAGTAAAACTCTGGCAGGGATTGAAAGGAACCTTGGATTCAAACTTTTCTTAAGAAAAGGCAAGAAGCTTCACCCTACTATAGAAGCGAATGAATTGTTTGAATATGCATCATTGGTAACTAATCAGCTTAAAAATTTTAATTACATTGCTAATACATATAAGTCGAGGTCATTTGACTATATCAACATCGGCACAACCCCATCGTTAGCTGAAACCATAGTTCCCAAAATTATTAATAATTATTTAAAAGAAAATCAATCTGCGCGTTTTAATTTAATTAACCTCAATAGCATTGATCTTGTTGAGGATAGATATAAGCCTGATATTGACATAACGATTTGTTTTAATGCTAAAGAGCAAAACAATATTGATTCTGTAGTTTTGAAAAAAGGTGAGCATAAAGTAGCCTCACCTGTATCTTTTAGTATTCCATCTTTAGTAAATATTAATGATCTTACCGAATATCCCCTTATAGCAATCACTAATCTGCTATCTCTTTACTCTGAAGAAAGCGTTATGAATTATTTTATAAAAAATAATATAGAAATGAATTTTGTATCTAAATCAGATTCCTATTCTGCTGCTTTAGCTATGATAGAAATGGGAATGGGTATCTCATTTCTTGATGACAATACTCTGACAAAAGCAAACCTTAAAAAAGTAAAAATATCAGAAATAAAAGATGTTAAATTTGAATACTCTATAAATGCTCTTATAAAAAAAGATGTTGTAAGAAAAGATTTAATAAATTTCTATGAATACCTATCTAAATAAAATTAATAAGTTTTTCGATTCTTGAAATTGCCTCTTCTTTTTCAAAGAGGGATAATGTCATTCCTAGTGAAGGTGAATTAGTAGAGCCTGTGAGCGCAATTCTTAAAGGTTGATTTACCTTTGGAACAGATAGCTCTTTTTCCTCTCTGTAAGCAACTAACAATTTATCTATACTATCTTCATTCCAATCATCTAGATTTATAAGTGTTTCTTTTAAGTCAACTAACACTTCATTAGAGGGCCCAATAAACTTATCAATTGCTTTTTGATTATATTCATTTACATCATGAAAATAACACACAAGATTTAATGCAATCCCTTCAAGATTATTTGCTGATGATCTCATTGAATCAATTAATAGTTCTTTTTTAGGATGAGAGTTCACATCTATTTGCTTAGATTCAAGAAAAGGCTCGAGATGACTAATAAATTCTTCTAAATTTAAATTAGCCATATGTTGAGAGTTTAAAAAATCTAGTTTTGTAATATCAAAAATAGCTCCCGCTTTCTGAACTTCATTAATATTAAATTCTTTAATTAAATCTTCTAAATAAAATACCTCTTTTTCACCCCGAGACCATCCCAACCTTGCCAAGGTATTTAAAATAGCAGAATCTAAATAACCAAGTTCCTTATATTCTTGAAGGCTGGTTGCAGCATGTCTTTTGGATAGTCTTTTTTTATCACTACCTAGAACCAGAGGTAAGTGTGCATATTCTAACTCTGGATAACCTAGTGCATTTTGGATATGAATCTGTCTTGGAGTATTGCTTATATGATCCTCGCCTCTTATAACTGTAGTGACACCTTGCTCATAATCATCAACAACATTACATAAGTGATAGGTTGGGCTTCCATCGCTTCGAAGTATTATCAGGTCATCTAATTCAGAATTATTAAAGACGATATCCCCTCTAACATGATCTTTTACAATAACCTCTCCTTCTAATGGAGTTTTTAGTCTTAAAACAGTTTTTTCAGACTTTGATAGATTTTTATCTCTTGATCTTCCATCGTATTGAGGCTTCATCCCTTTGGCTTGTTGTTCTGCTCTCATCTGATCAAGCTCTTCAACAGAACAATCGCAATAATAAGCTTGATTTGAATCAATTAATTTTTGAGCAGCAGCTATATAGATATCATTTCTTTGAGATTGATTTATAGGATCTAAATCGGGGCACAAACCAATTGAATTTAAACTATCTAAAATATTTTGTTCAAACTCTTTAGTAGATCTCTCCTTGTCAGTATCTTCGATTCGAATTAAAAATAGTCCATCGTTTTGTTTGGCATAAACATAATTAAATAATGCAGTTCTAACACCACCTATATGAAGAGTTCCTGTCGGGCTTGGTGCAAATCTTGTAACTACTTTTTTCATTGATTCTTTCTCCATAGAGGTTCAACTGATGTTCTTTCATACATATCTGATAGCATATTTTCATGCTCGCTCATTTCATTATCACTTGTTATTATTTTTTTTAGATCAAAATCTTTTACTAAAAAATTATTATCTTTTGACTCGCTATTAATGGATTTCATATCATTTGATGAAATAAATTCAAACTTTTTTTGCCCACCGGTTAAATGAAGGTAAACATCAGCTAGAATATTTGCATCCTTTAAGCCACCATGCAGCTCTCTGTCATACCCCTTAATATCAAACCTTGTAACAAGAGCATCAAGTGTATTTCTTTGCCCAGGGAACATATCTCTAGCCATTTGCAATGAATCTTCAATAGTACATATCTCTGAAAGCTTGGGAAATGTTGACGATGCGAGCTTTAATTCATTATCCAAAAAACCAACATCGAATTGTGCGTTATGAATAACTAAAGTTGATCCATCTACAAATTCTAAAAATTCTTCAGCGATGTCCTCAAACAATGGTTTATCATTTAGGTCCTCATTTGTAATCCCATGAACCTGAGTTGCCTCATCGTCAATTAATCTCATTGGATTCAGATACGTATGAAAGTGATCTTCTGATTTTTGTCGATCATTAAGAAGAACTGCACCAATTTCAATAACTCGATGTCCTTCTTTTACATGAAGCCCAGTAGTCTCAGTATCAAGAATAATATATCTTTTTGCCATAATTTTTTATAGGTTATCGATTCCCTTATTCGCTAATTGGTCTGCTATTTCGTTTTCTCTATGCCCTGAATGACCTTTTACCCAATTCCATTTTACATTATGTTTAGATACAGCTAGATCAAGTTCAATCCAAAGATCTTTATTTTTTACATCTTTTTTAGCTGAATTTTTCCAATTATTTTTTTTCCAATTGGATATCCAGGAGGTGATACCCTGCATAACGTATTTTGAATCAGTAGTTAAATTGACATCACATGTTTCTTTTAAAGCATTAAGGCCCTCTATCGCAGCCTTCAACTCCATTTGATTATTGGTAGTAACTTTAGTTCCTCCAAAGTACTCCTTCGAAATATCACCAAACTCTATGAGCACACCCCAACCTCCAGGGCCAGGATTTCCTCTGCAAGCACCGTCTGTATAAATATTTACTGTTTTCATAAAATTAATTTAGAATTCACATATGATTAATATTGAACCAATTAAGGCATTTAACGATAATTATATTTGGTTACTCACAACTAATGAAGGGTCAATTGTTATTGATCCTGGAGAAGCAACCAAAACTATCAAATATTTAAAGGAAAATAGCCTAAACCTAGAGGGTATTTTAATTACCCATCACCACTTCGATCATACAGGTGGCATAGAGGATATGCTCAAATTTAAAAGTGTAGATGTCTATGGTCCTGTAAATAATATCTCTAGAATTAATAAACAATTAAAGGATGGGGATTTGTTTAGTTTAATTGGGATAGATTTTAAAATCATTGAGATCCCGGGACATACACTAGATCATATTGCTTTTTTTAGTAACAATAATGGGAAGCCAATCCTATTTTGTGGTGACACAATCTTTTCATCTGGATGTGGGAGAGTCTTTGAGGGAACATTTGAACAAATGCATGAATCTGTTTTAAAACTGAAATCTCTTCCTGTAAATACTAAAATATATGCAGGGCATGAATATACACAATCAAATCTTCAATTTGCTATGGAGGTCGAACCTCTTAATCAAAAGTTAATTTCAAGATATAATGATGTTCAAAATCTACTTAATAAAGGAATTCCAACACTACCCACAACCCTTGAACTAGAACTAGAAGTAAACCCCTTTTTAAGGTGTCAAACTAGCGAGGTACAAAAAAGTGTAGTTAAGAAATTTAATACATCCAATCATGAAGATGAAATATTTAAGGCGTTAAGGCAATGGAAAGACAATTACTAGTTACTTTAGCACTGTGTCTTCTCGCAAGCTGTCAAACTACAAACTTAAGCACCCCTATTGAAATTAATGAAGATTCAACTCCATCGCTTGCAGTTGATGAAATAAAACAGCCATTAGAAGAAGAGCTTCCTGAAGATATTTGGGAATATATTGTAAATAAGTCATTGCAGGATTCAGAAATAGTTATTAACGATCAAGCTTTGTTATTTATGAATAACCATATAAAAGATATTGATAAATTCAATGAGTATCTAAATAAGTCATACTATTTTATTTACTATGTAGTTCAAGAGCTTGAAGCAGCAAATTTGCCTGTAGAACTTGCATTTATACCTTTTATTGAAAGTAACTATGACCCCTTTTCAATCTCACCTTCTGGAGCAGTTGGTCTTTGGCAATTTATGCCAAAAACTGGAAGGCTGTTTAATTTAGAAAAAACATGGTGGTCTGAAGATAGGCATGATCCCTATAGATCGACTCATGCTGCTATTGGGTATTTCAAATATTTATTTGAAAGATTCGATAATGATATCTACCTTGCTTTAGCTGCTTATAATGCTGGTCCCACATACCTAGATAGGCAAATAAGAAAAAATAAACGACAGGGATTAAATACTGATTTCTTCTCCCTAAATCTTTCGAAACAGGTTACAGAATATATTCCAAAGTACATAGCAATAAGAGAATTAGTTTTTAATGCAGAAAAATATGGAATTGATCTTCCAGATATTCCAATTGATTCAGTTGTACAAAAAGTTGAAATACCTGGCCAGGTTGAAATTATGACTCTTAGCGAATACTTAGATATTAAACCAGAGCTTCTCTACAAGTTAAATGCAGGGTATACCAAATGGGCATCTGCGCCAAAAGATAAGAGTGTATTTTATATTCCTACTGATAAAGCCTTTCTTCTTGATGATCCAAACAGCCCATTTGAGAATGTTAATCAAATTAATTGGATTTCGCATGTAGTCTCTTCTGGAGATAACCTTTGGAGTTTAGCTAGTAAATATGATACAGAGGTAAGAATTATCAAAGAAATCAACTATATAGAAAGTGATTTGTTATCGATTAATGACACTTTGTTAATTCCTTTAAGTAAAATGAAAACCAATAACTTTATTCCATATGAAATGCATATAGTTTCAGAAGGAGATACTTTATGGGATATTTCAAAAAAATATGGTATTCCTATTAAAGATCTCTTAAGGATAAATTCTTTATCAGAGTCCTCTTATCTTCAGCTGGGACAGCAACTAACAATTGGCAATAAAAACATTCATAGAAATATAGAATCTAAAAAAAGAACGATTCTTTACTCAGTTAAACAGGGAGATAATTTATATAAAATATCTGAACTGTTTGATGTAACCATTAAAAGCATAAAAGATATAAATGAATTTAAAGATGCTCAGCTTATGCCAGGGCAAATAATTAAAGTCGCAATAAGGGCTTTTTAATTATCAGTTGTTTTAGGATCTAGAGCATCTCTAAGACCATCACCAAAGAAATTAAGTGCAAACAAAGTAATGGTAAAAGTTAACCCTGGATAAATTAATAACCAGCCATACTCTTCCATTGACTCTACTCCATCTTTAATCAAAGTTCCCCAGCTACTCATTGGAGGCTGAATGCCAAGCCCAAGGAAGCTTAAGAAACTTTCAAGCAGCATGACTTGAGGGATTGTTAAGGTGGCATAAACAGCTATAGGGCCTAAGATATTTGGAAGCAGATGTCTCTTAAACATTGAAAAGTTACTAACACCCATCGCTTTTGCTGCGAGAACAAATTCTTGATTTTTTAAACCAATAACCTGGCCACGGACTATTCTAGACATAGTTAGCCACTCTACCGCTCCAATTGCACCAAATAATAACCAAAGATTACTACCAAAAATAACCATAAGGAGTATTACAAAAATAATAAAAGGGAGACCATATAAAATATCAACTATGCGCATCATGATGGAATCCACTCTTCCACCAAAAAATCCTGCAATAATACCCCATGAAACACCGATAACTAAAGCAACCCCAGTTGCTACAAAACCAACTAAAAGTGAAACTCTAGCGCCATATAGAATCCTGCTTAATAAGTCTCTTCCAAGTATATCTGTGCCAAGTAGATGTTCAGCTGAAGGAGGTGATGCGCCTAAATCAAGATCCTGATATGAATAAGAGTAAGGAGCAATCCATGGAGCTAGCAAAGCACATGTTATTAATGCTACTAAAATACCACCACCTATCATTGCAGCTTTATTTCGTGTTAGACGATATATAGCATCTGACCATAGGGAAGAGTTACTGCTCATCAAACATCCCTAGATCTTGGATTTAGCCATAAAGAAGCTAAATCAGAAATAAGATTAAAAAAGACGATCATTGCTGAAAAGAAAATCGTAGTACCTAGGATCATTGTGTAATCTCTGTTAAGTGCAGCTTCAACATAAAACCTTCCAAGTCCGGGAATCTGAAAAATTGTCTCTACAACAAATGAGCCTGCTAATAAACCTGCGATTGCTGGCCCTAAAAAAGACACAACAGGTATTAACCCGCCCTGCATTGCATGCTTTATAACTACCATTCTTTCGGTCAGACCCTTTGCTCTAGCAGTCCTTATAAAATCTTGATTTAGGACTTCCAACATTCCTCCTCTACTTAATCTTGCAATATAAGCAGCATAGGCAAAACCAAGTGTTATCGATGGGAGTATCTTATCTCCAGCCAGTTGCCCCCATCCTGCAACAGGAAGAAGCTCTAACTGGATCCCAAAAATTAAAACTAATAATGGGCCCATTAAAAAAGTTGGCACGCATATTCCAATCATTGCAATTGCCATAGGTATAAAATCTAACATGGTATTTCTTTTTAATGCAGCAAGAACACCAGATAACACACCAATCACAAGCGCAATAAGTATTGCATACATAGCTAATTCAAAAGTAATTGGAAGACCACTGGCAATCATCTCAGTTACAGACCTTCCAGGGTATTTAAAAGATGGACCAAAATCACCCTGAATAACACCAGTCATATAGTCAGTATATTGCTCCCACTCAGATGCATCTAAGTTATATACAGCATTAAGATTTTTAAGCACTTGAGGTGAGACTGCTTTTTCAGCATCAAATGGGCCACCAGGAGCTAATTTAATTAAAAAAAATGTCATAGTAGCCACAGCTAGTAACACTGGGATAGCCATAAAAACTCTTTTAATAAAAATAGCTAGCATCTAGTTTTTTTAATCTCTTTCTAAATAAATATATTTTGGGTGATGATGGTCTAGATAATTAGGATAGTACCCTTTAACATCTGGTGAAAGCTGATAAGAACGTACATAAGTATAAAGGGGAATAATTGGCATTTCATCAATAAGAATTTTTTCAGCCGTATTTAACAAGTCATACCTCTTAGCCTGATCTTGTGTTTCGTTAGCTTTCTCTACTAACGAATCGTATTCGGCATTAGCCCAACCAGTCTTATTATTTCCTCTATTAGGTCTAAGAGTATCTAGAAAAGTATTTGGATCCTCATAATCACCAATCCAACCAGCCCTTGAGACCTCAAAGTCACCGATCATCTCTCTGTTTAAATAAACTTTCCAATCTTGGTTAACCAATTTGATTTGAACGCCTAAATTTTGCTGCCACATCTGTTGAATAGCCAATGCAATCTTTCTATGATCTTCATTTGTGTTGAATAGTATTTCAAGTTCAGGAAATGGGTTATTTTCATCATAACCAGCCTCTTTTAGTAGGGATTTTGCATATTCTGGATCAAAAGTAATTGATGTATCAGGTTCATATCCATTTGAACCTGGTGGTGTAAAGGAATAAGCGGGTATCTGGCCACATTTAGTAACCTTATCAACAAGCTGTTTTCTATCAATCGAAAAAGCTAATGCCCTTCTAACTTTAGGATCTTGCAAGACAGGATGCTTCGTATTTAATCTGTAAAAATATGTTCCCATATAAGGATCAATTCTTAAATCAGGATTTTTTTCTTCGATATAAACAGGACATTTTTGAGAAGGTAATGTGCTAGTGACATGAAGCTGCCCTGCTCTAAACATTCTATCTTCCGTCATAACATTTTGAACAGGATAGTAATGTATTTCATTTAATCCAACTGTATTTGCGTCCCAGTACATTGGGTTTTTTTCAACAATAATTCTGCTATTTAGTTCCCATGACTTTAATTGAAATGCGCCATTACAGACAAAATTACCAGGTCGAGTCCATTGACCATTCCTGTCATCAATTGAACCATGTTTTAAAACCGTTTCCTTATGAACTGGCCATGTGCTGTAGTGACTAAGTAGACCTAAGAAAAAAGGTGTTGGGTTGTTAAGTGTGACCTCAAGCGTATGGTCATCCAAGGCCTTGACACCCACGGTATCAAATGACGGCTGCGCTTCTCCTTGAGAGCTGTCATGTGAATGATATTCTTGGGCTCCCTCAACATAATAAAGCATATCAGGATACTGAGACCCAAGAGAAGGCGTAAGCACTCTCATCCAAGACCAAACAAAATCCTGAGCTGTTACAGAATCTCCATTTGACCACTTTCCATTTTTTTGTAAGTTAAAAGTATAGATTCTTCCGTCTTCGCTAATATCCCAAGACTCAGCAGCTCCTGCAAGACTTTCTCCTCCTCTTGGATTGGAAGTAGTAAGACCTTCGCAAAGAGCAATCAAAAGATGATGCTCAGGGACTCCTGTCACAATGTGAGGGTCGATTCCCTGAGGTTCAGAGCCATTACCAAAGTGAAAAGTCTGATTCTCAAGACCTGTATCCACTGGAGATACACTTTTTGAGCAACTAATTATTAGGACTAGTGATAGAAAAGAAAGTAGTATTTTATTCATTTGTAAAAATTATATTATTTAATTTAACGTTAGCTGTATCAAAAACCTCACTGCTAACAACCTCAGAAATTTTATTTGAAATAAGCTCTTTAGAAAATCCCTTATATTCTTCTAAAAGATCTGATATAGATTCATCAGAGGGTTTATTCACATTAACAATATCTAGAATATAAGTATCATTATTATTGGCTACCAAAGTAATACTATCTCCTTCAGATTGTTGAAATGCCTGAAAAATAATTTCTTGCGGCATTAATGATGAATTTCGATTAATGTTAACAAAACTATCTTTAGTTACATACGGATATGCTGATATGAAGTCATCAGAGGTTCCATCAGATTTTGATAACTCAATTTCTGCTGTAAGCATTAACTGCTTTTCTTTACCTTTCTTTGATGAGAGCATTCTATTAACATCAAGAGAAACTGACTCTAAGTCTTTTAGAGAAGATTTATTTATCTCTTTTAAAGACACTACCAGAATGCTTTCCTCTAAATCTATTGCAAATGGTACGTTTTCTTGCGTGTCTGGTGAGAAAATATAATCTCTTACTCTTGAATCAAAATTCTCACTAATAAAATTATTTAAAGCAAGAAAGTCACTCTCAAGAATATTGGCAGATAATGCATTTGAAATGGCGCCAATAGAAGAATTACTATCGATGAGGTCATATGCAATATCATAGTCATCTTTCATTAAAGCCAGAGCCTCAGAATCTACTAAATTGGAAGATATGCTATCTTTCATATCTTCAAAAGATAAAACTTCAGCTTCCTCATATTCAGTAACTTTGATGATATGAAATGCCGTGTCTAATTCGACAATTTCACTAATATCATTCAGTCTTAAATCTTTTACAGCCTCTGCAAATTTAACTTCAAAAAAATCAGGAGAAAAATACTCTAAATCACCTCCATTTTCTTTGGAAGCAAGGTCATCACTATATTTAGATGCTAGCTCACTGAAGCCAGCACCGCCTAGCAACTGTGATTCTATCTCTTGTATAGCATTAAAGGCAGCACCATCATTATCATAGTTAATCTTATCAATCATTATGTGTGAAATACGAATTTGATTTCTTTCGCCTGCTTTTGATAAGTAGTCATCGTAACTATCATTTATATAGTTATCTGGAACGACTACTTTAGATTTATAGTCTTCAGGTGTTAAAAGAATATATTCAAATTTTCTTTGCTCATCTGAATAAAACATATATTCATTTTCGCTATAAAATTCCTCTAGCTCATCCTTTGTATTAGCTATATTAGATTGCAAAGATTCAGAATCTATTTTTATAAAATCTATATTTAATGTTTGCTCAAGAAGATTAGCTATCTGCATAACCTCATCTTGGGTTGAAAAAGGCTCGGAGGTTATAGAGTTTCTAAACAACTCTGTTGCAATTAAATCAGTTGTTAGTTTAATGTAGCTCTCTTTGGTATGCCCACTTGCATTCACTTGAGCTTCATAAATATTTTCATTAAATTGACCATCTATTTGAAAAACTGGATTGGTCATTATCTGTTTTTTAGCAAACTCTCTTGTGGTCTCGTTAATTAAACCAAGTGATCTAGCCTGAGATAGCAAGGACTTTTGAACAATCAACTCATTTTTAATTTGACTTAATTGTATGTCTTCATCAAGCATAGAGAAATCGAAGTCCTCTCCATACATACTTTTAAATCGTTGAATTGTTATATTAGATGCAACCTGAAAATCTGATTCTGTAACAGTCTCTCCGTTTACAGAACCTAAAGATGTTGAAGTTTGATTGAGTAGTGATGTTGAACCTAAAAATACAAATGGTAATGTGCATGCTGCAATTACAATAAATAATCTTGGTCCCGTTAAAAAATTTCTGAGTGATTCAAGCATAATGACAATATTATAAATAAAAAAAGGGTGCGGAAGCACCCTTTTTTAAAGTTAAAAAAACTTAACTAGCTTTGACCTTATCTTTAAGACCTTTACCAGCTTTAAAACCTGGAACTTTAGAAGCAGCAATATGCATTGATGCGCCAGTCTGAGGATTTCTACCCTCTCTAGCAGCTCTATGCCTTACTGAAAATGTTCCAAAACCAACTAGTGATACTGAATCACCATTACCTAAAGCATCACCGATTCCACCTAAAACTGCATCAACAGCTCTGCCTGCTGAAGCTTTAGATATATCAGCATCACCTGCTACTGCATCAATTAAGTCTGATTTATTCATATTAAATACTCCTCTATGTAAATTTATTTAATAAATACCCCTCTATGAAAAGCCTTTTAAGGCTAAAAGTCAAGTAAATAAAGGGTTTTAGTGTGCTTGGTTATTTTCCTGTTTCGTGTTGGATTTTTTAGTAGCTTTATTTTTTATACTTGAAGCGCTTTTTCTTATTGGTGAAGGCTCTCTTAAAAGAGCATGAGAAATAACTTCATCTATCCACTCAACTGGAATTATATTCAGCGAGTTTGTTATCTGTTTAGGTATCTCTTGAAGGTCTGCTTCATTTTCCTTAGGAATAATTACATTTTTAATTCCGCCTCTTTTCGCAGCTAATAGCTTTTCTTTAAGCCCACCTATTTTTAAGATTTGACCTCTTAAAGTTATCTCTCCAGTCATTGCAGTATCTGCCTTTACTGGAATTCCTGTAAATGCTGAAATTAAAGATATTGCCATTCCACCACCAGCACTTGGGCCATCTTTTGGTGTTGCTCCTTCTGGAACATGAATATGTACATCATATTTTTCATAGAAATCTGGCTTTATACCAAGAGAATCTGCTCGAGACCTTACCACTGTAAGAGCTGCCTGAATTGATTCTTGCATTACATCACCAAGTGATCCAGTTTTTATAATGTTGCCCTTACCGGCAATGTGGGAAGCTTCTATAGTTAACAGTTCTCCGCCAACCTCAGTCCATGCCAAGCCAGTTACTTGACCAACAGCATTGTCTTTTTCGGCTATACCAAATTTAAACTTTTTAACCCCAGAGAATGTCTCAAGGTTTTTTTCAGTAATTGATGTTGGTTTGGAAATAACTTTTTTGGATAAGAGTCTTTCTTTAACTACCTTTCTTAGGATCTTTGCAATCTGTCTTTCTAGGCCTCTTACGCCAGCTTCTCTTGTGTAATATCTAATTAAAGAGAGGATTACTTCTTTTTGTAATTTTATCTCATTGTCCGCTAAACCATTCCTTTCCATTTGCTTAGGTAATAAATATTTAGAAGCAATGTTGAGTTTTTCATCTTCTATGTAACCCGGGATTCTAATAATTTCCATTCTATCTAATAAAGGCGTAGGGATATTCAAACTATTAGCTGTGCAAACAAACATTACCTCTGAAAGGTCATAATCAACCTCCAAGTAATGATCACTAAAAGTATTATTTTGCTCTGGATCTAAAACTTCCAACAATGCAGATGCTGGATCACCCCTGTGGTCCATCCCAATTTTATCAATTTCATCTAATAAAAATAGAGGATTTTTTACACCAACCTTTGAAAGTTTTTGAATTATTTTTCCTGGCATTGAGCCTATGTAGGTTCTTCTATGTCCTCTAATTTCCGACTCATCTCTGACTCCGCCTAGAGACATTCTTACAAATTTTCTATTCGTAGCCCTGGCTATGGATTCACCAAGTGAGGTTTTTCCAACTCCCGGAGGGCCAACTAGACATAAAACTGGAGCCTTCATGGATTTAACTCTTTTTTGGACGGCAAGATACTCAATAATTCTTTCTTTAACCTCTTCAAGTCCATAATGATCCTGCTCTAAGATATCAAGAGATGCCTGAATGTCTGACTTTACTTTGGATTTCTTTTTCCATGGCACATCAACCAAACAATCAAGATAGGATCTTATAACAGATGCTTCTGCAGATGATGGAGACATATGCTTAAACTTAGCCAGCTCACTTTTTGCTTTTTTAAGAGCATCTTTAGGCATTCCAACCTTATTAATTTTTTCTTCTAACTCCTCTAGCTCATCTCCTTCTTCACCAATCTCTCCAAGCTCTTTTTGTGCAGCCTTAATTTGCTCATTTAGATAGTATTCTCTTTGAGATTTTTCCATCTGTTTTTTCACACGTTCTCTGATTTTCTTCTCTACGTCAATAACATCAAGTTGGGATTCAATAAACATTAAAACCTTTTCTGATCTGTCTTTTAAATCAGGTATCTCAAGTATTTCTTGTTTTTTTGCTGTTTCAATTGGGAGATGGCCGGTTATGGTATCTATTAACTTTGATAAATCATCTAGTGAGTCAACTGTAGATACAATCTCAGGGGGTATTCTTTTTGTTATTCCAATGTAATCTTCAAATTTAGCTTTAATAAACCTTACTAGATTAGAAGAGTCTGCTTCTTTTAAAGGAATATCATCTATAGTAATAACTCTTGCAATATCATAGCCTTCTTTTTCATGAATACTTTCTATTGAGCACCTCTTGAAACCCTCTACAAGAACTTTCATAGTCCCATCAGGCAGTTTAATTAATTGAAGAAGGTTGCTGATAGATGCGCTTTTGTATAAATCATCAAATTCTGGATTCTCAAGAGCAGGATCAATTTGGCTAACAAGAACCAGCTTTTTATTGGAAGACATTGCTATATTTAAAGCCTCAATAGATTTGGGCCTTCCAACAAATAGTGTAGTAACAATACCAGGAAAGACTACAACGTCTCTTAAAGGTATTAAAGGGAGATCTGATTTTATTTCTTTCATATACCCAATATAGGGACTGTTATGAAAATATCAATTAGCAGATGATGATTTTTTAGATGTGTTTTTAAGTAGTTTAATAGGTTCTGATTTGGATATAACTGTATTCTCGTCAATTATTACTTTTTCTAGATCAGGGTTGGGCAAGCCAAACATAGTTTCCATTAATAAGTCTTCCATTATAGATCTTAAACCTCTGGCCCCTGTTTTTCTTTTTATGGCCTGACGAGCTATTTCTACCAATGCCTCGTCTCTGAATGTAAGTTCAACATCATCTATTTCAAATAAATGTTTGTATTGATTGACTAAAGCATTTTTAGGCTCTTTTAAAATCCTTACTAGTGCATGTTCATCAAGCTCATGCAAGCTTGATATAACTGGCAATCTTCCAACAAATTCTGGGATTAATCCATACTTAACTAAATCCTCTGGCTCTAAATCATCAACATTACTAGTGATAGGTAGTACATTTGATTTTTTATTCACCTCTGCACCAAAGCCAATACCAATATTGCTATTTCTTTGATCAATAACTTTATCTAATCCAGAAAAAGCACCGCCGCATATAAATAAAATATTAGACGTGTCTATTTGAATAAACTCTTGTTGAGGATGTTTTCTACCTCCTTGCGGAGGAATAGATGCTACTGTACCTTCAATTAACTTAAGAAGTGCCTGCTGCACACCCTCTCCAGAAACATCTCTAGTAATTGATGGATTGTCAGATTTTCTAGCTATCTTATCAATCTCATCTATGTAAACAATTCCTAATTGAGCTCTTTCAGGGTCATAGTCAGATTTTTGAAGTAGTTTTTGTATAATATTTTCGACATCCTCACCAACATAACCAGCTTCAGTTAATGTTGTTGCATCAGCAATAGTGAATGGGACATTTAAAATTTTTGCCAGAGTCTGTGCGAGAAGTGTTTTACCGCTTCCTGTTGGGCCCAAAAGAAGAACATTACTTTTTTGAAGTTCAACCGCGTCCTTTGCATTATTTTTTCTTAATCTCTTGTAGTGGTTATATACAGCAACTGATAAAACCTTTTTTGCAGATTCTTGACCAATTACATATTCATCAAGCTTATTGAATATTTCTAAAGGTGATGGGAGCTCATCTAACGAGATATCTTCTTCACTTTTGATCTCTTCTTCGATGATGTCATTACATAAATCAACACATTCATTACAAATGTATACGCTTGGACCAGCTATTAATTTCTTAACTTCATCTTGAACTTTGCCACAAAATGAACAATTTAATTTATCACCAGACGTCTCACTTGCCATTAACAGCCTCTCTCTTGTCCAAAACACTATCAACAAGACCATAGTCTATTGCTGCAGTAGTATCTAAAAAGTTATCTCTATCTGTATCTTTTTCAATTTTTTTAATTGTTTGCCCTGTGTGTTTTGCAAGAATCTCATTAACAACTTTTTTCATATGTAGTATTTCTTTTGCATGAATCTCAAAGTCAGATGCTTGACCTTGAAAACCACCAAGAGGCTGATGAATCATTATTCTAGAATTTGGGAGAGCAAACCTTTTACCTTTCTCACCACCAGCAAGTAGGATTGCTCCCATGCTTGCAGCCTGACCAATACATAAAGTTGAAATTGAAGGAGATATAAACTGCATAGTATCGTAAATAGCTAAGCCAGCTGAAATGGAGCCTCCTGGAGAATTAATATAAATAGATATGTCTTTTTCAGGATTTTCTGATTCTAAAAAAAGTAGCTGAGCAACAATTAAATTAGACATGTAATCTTCTACAGGGCCTGATAGAAATATAACTCTTTCCTTAAGGAGTCTTGAGTAAATATCAAATGATCTTTCCCCGCGAGGCGTTTGCTCGATAACCATTGGGACTAATGCTGACTGTATATCTTTCATAATTATTTATTAGCTAGTTCTGAGAATCTTATCACCTTATCCTTAGATTTAAGGGCATTTTCTAAATTTTCAACTAATTGCTCTTCCAAAGCCATCATTCTAAATTGTTCTAATTGCTGAGGTTGACCTGCTATCCATTGTTTAAATTGATCTGCATCTTTATATTTAGTAGCCTCTTTATCAATAAAGACATCTAATTTATCTTTATCAACAGTAAGCTCAAAATGATTTACAAGTTCTGCAAATAATAGATCTAGCTTTACTCTTTTCTCTGCATTTTCCATAAATGAATCAACTGGAAATAAGTCATCTCCAGCATTTTCCTCAGAGTGGCCAATTCTCATTAATGCATCCTTTCGCATTAAATCAGCTTGTTCTTTTACAGTTACTTTTGGAACGCTAAAGCTATTTGTTTTAAGTAAGGTTTCGTACATAGACTCTTTGGTTAAATCTTTTTCCTGTGTCTTAACTTCTTTCTTCATTCTATTTGAGATTTCTTCTTTGAACTCATCCTCATCTTTAACTTCCATATCGAGTTTTGAAAAAAGCTCTTCATCAACTTTTGCAACTTTTAATTCTTGTACTGTTTTTAAATTAATATTGAACTCAGCCTCAACCCCTGCAAGATCTTTCTTAAAATAGTCATCAGGGAACTTTGATGTGATTTTAAATTCTGAAGGCTCTTTTCCAACTATAGAGTCTTCGAATCCTGGAATCATAGAATTACTTCCTAAAACGAGCTTAAAATCTACTGAAGAGTTTCCTTCAAACTCCTCTCCATTAATCATTCCAGTAAAATCTATGATGACCTGATCATCTTTTTGAGATTTTCTTGTTACGTCCTCCCATTCCCCATATCTTTTAACAATATCTTTTATAGCTAAATCAATATCCTCATCTTCAATAGATATGGATATATTTTCATATTTAGTCCAGCTACTAAGCTTAGGTGATATTTCAGGAAAAATTTCAAAAGTTGCTGAGTATGAAATAGGTTTTTTTGGGTCTTCGCTTTCAAGAGCTACTTCTGGCGCAGAAGCTGGTCTAATATTGTTTTCTTTAAGTGCTTCTGGATATGATTTTTGTATTAACTCATTTACAACATCAGCATGAATTGATGGGCCATACCTTTGTTCTAAAACATCATTTGGAACCTTGCCTTTCCTAAAACCATCTAGCTTAGCTTGCCCTTTAATGTTATTAATTTTTGATTTAAATTTTGAATCATATTCTTCTACAGGAACAGAAACAGTTAATTTTCTTTCTAAATCTTTAAGTTTTTTTAGTTTGCTTGTCATTTAATTTACCTACTTAAGTGGGGCGAGCGATGGGGTTCGAACCCACGGCCTCCGGAGCCACAATCCAGCGCTCTAACCAACTGAGCTACGCCCGCCACGAAACGAAACATTATAGATTAAAAATAGTAATTATTATTTATTAATTCATTAAAAAACAAAATCAATCTTAGTGAATTTATATATAGTTAATCTGAATAAAATAGATTAATATTTTATTAAGGGGATCAAATGAATAATTTTTTAAATGACACTACTAAGTTCGTAAATAAAGCTTTAAAACTCATACCTATATCTAAGGGTTTAGCTGAAAAAATTATTACGTGCAACTCAACTTACACTGTTAGATTTGGTGTTAGGTTAAGGGGTGATATTCATACATTTGAAGGATGGAGATCAGTTCACTCAGAGCATATGGAACCAACTAAAGGTGGTATAAGGTTTGATTTAGATACCCATGCAGAAGAGGTTGAAGCTCTTGCAGCTCTTATGTCCTATAAGAATGCGATCATAAATGTTCCTTTTGGAGGATCAAAAGGTGGTCTAAAAATTAATCCAAATGATTGGGAAGATTTTGAAATTGAAAAAGTTACTAGGAGATTTGCTCAAGAGTTAATAAAAAGAGATTTGATAAGTCCATCGCAAAACGTTCCTGCCCCAGATATTGGCTCATCATCTAGAGAAATGGCATGGATTGCAGATGAATACCGAAAAATTCACCCCACAGATATTAATGCAGCTGGGTGTGTTACAGGGAAGCCTGCTAATAAAAATGGATTAGAGGGTCGTGAAGAAGCAACAGGAAGAGGTGTTCAGTATATTGTTAGAGAGTTTTTTAGAAATGAGGATTTATTAAAAATGGTTGGCTTCACTTCCTCAATGAGTGATAAAACTTTTATTATCCAGGGATTAGGAAATGTTGGCTATCATGCCTCAAAATTTATTAGTGAGGATAATCAAGTAAGGCTTATTGGTATAGCTGAATATAACGGAGCTATATTTAATCAAGAAGGTTTAGATGTTGAACATGCAAAAAAATTCTTTACTAAACATGGGAGTTTTGAAAAATATTCAAAAGGCACTTTTATAAAAGACCCCTCTTTATTGCTAAAAAAAGAATGTGATATTTTAATTCCAGCAGCTAGAGAAAATGTCATCACTGAAAAAAATGCAGATGACATTAAGGCAAAGCTTATAGTTGAAGCAGCAAATGGCCCTATTAGTTATAAGGGTCACTCGATCCTTAATAGAAAAAAAGTTTTTGTTATTCCTGATATTCTCGCCAACTCTGGTGGAGTTGCTGTAAGTTATTTTGAATGGGTGAAGAATCTTCAACACATAAGGTTTGGTAGACTAGAAAAAAGAAAAAATATTATACAGCTAAGCTCTTTAATTGAAGCGATTGAATCTATGACAAATTCTCCAATGCCTGAAAAATATAAATCAGAATTATTAGATGGAGTAAATGAAATCGATTTAGTCCGTTCCGGTCTTGACGACATGATGATTGACGGTTTTCAAGAAGTAAAAAAAGAGTTTATTCAGAACGATAAAATTAATGATTTCAGGACTGCTGCATACAAGGTCGCTATCGAAAAAATTGCAATGTCTTATGATTCAATTGGTTTGTAAGGAAAAAATTCTTTCTTATTTTCCGGCTCCCAAGTATTGTAATTAATCATAATATTTTTTAATAAATTACTTTCCAAGAATCTATTCAACCATCCTTGTATTTCTGGGATTTCCTCCAAGGCATCAAACCAATTAGTATCTGCAATTCTAAATTGCCTTATAAAAGGGAGAATACATATATCAATCATATTTATTTTATTATCAAAAAACCAAACATCTTTAGAATAACTAGATTCTAATTTCTTTAAAATAGTCATACAAGCATCTCTATGGAATAATTTTTCATCTGAGATATATCTTGAAGAGTATTTATATCTATCTAAATGGAACTTAAAATCTTTATCAAATTCTGCTATTAATTCATGTGAATAAGATACTTGCTCAACTGTGATATTTTCATTAAAAATATTGTTCTTCCGAAGAGCCCAATTAATAATATCTAGACTTTCATCATAAACTTTACCATTCTTGTCTATAAGGACTGGAACAGTACCCTTATTTGATACCTCAAGCATTGATAGTGGTTTGTGGCTTAATTTTACTTCTCTAATCTCGCAGATTGTATCTGTTAAAAAAATAGCCATCCTTGCTCTCATTGCATAAGGGCACCTTTTGAATGAATATAAGATAGGAAGTTCCATTAGCTTTTTTGTATTGGCTCCTCTTTAGGACCAATATGTTTTGTATTTCTTTCTTTTGCAAGATCAACTTGTTTCTGCCTACTCATATACCTTCTTTTCTGATCCTCAGTAGTTGAATCAAAACAACTAGGGCAAGCAACACCCATGATAAATTTTTTAGAGTCTTTATCATTCTGTGTTATTGGCATCCTGCAGCCATGACACATATCATATGTACCTCTTGTAAGATCATGTTTTACTGAGACCCTATCATCAAAAACAAAACACTCGCCCTTCCATAATGATTTTTCTTCTGGAACATCTTCAAAATATTTAAGAACCCCACCTTTTAAATGATTAACATCCTCAAAACCATCTCTCAACATAAAAGAAGATGCTTTTTCGCAACGAATTCCACCAGTACAAAACATTGCTATCTTTTTATTTTTTTTATCTTCTTTAGAAAAGTTTTGATTTTTTACCCATTCAGGGAAATCTCTAAACTTAACAGTTTTGGGATTAATAGCGTTTTTAAACGTGCCTATTGAGCACTCATAATCATTCCTAGTATCAATCAATATAGTATTATCGTCATCTATTACATCATTCCAGTTTTTTGGTTCTATATAATTACCAGATATATTCACAGGATTAATAGTCTTGTCACCAATAGTTACAATTTCCTCTTTTAATTTAATTTTTAGCCTTATAAAAGGATTGATATTAGCCTCTGAAAACTTAACATCTGTATCTTTAAAATTTTTTAGCTGTCTTATGTATGCGATTGCTTTATCAATATTTTTTTTAGAGCCTGAGATAGTTCCATTCAAGCCCTCTTGTCCAACAAGAATGGTTCCATGAATGGATAAGCTTTTAAGGTTTGCTCTGATTTCAGACTGAGCCTTATAAGGATTAGATACCTCGGCAAATTTATACAAAGCTGCTATTTTAAACATAAGTAATTTTAGTATGTATTATTTATAAAAAACTAGTTCATATTAAAAAAAGATTCTTTAGTATCCTTAAAGAATTGAAATATTAGATCGTCTGTAAGATAAGTAAGGTCCTCGAATAATTTAAAGTCTTGCTTACCTTTTATACCAACTAATGCACATAAATCAGAAGATTCTTTGGCTGGTAAAAGATTTTTAAAAGCTTTAATTCTCAAGCAAGTATCAATCCATATGAAGGATTGTTTATCATCAAGTTCATTTGTCTTTCTTGGTAGAGGATTTGCATTGTAAAAATCAAACATGATTTCTTCAACCTTGTTATTGTTATCCAAAAGTATCAGTGCAGGCAGATCAATACTTCTTTCTCCAAAGTTAATTTTTTTATTCTGTATATTGATATTAAAATTCGTATCTATTTGAGGAAAAGACCACAAAGAAAGGATTTTATTTCGATTTCTGCTGATTATGTTTTCTATTCCAATTTGATTATTTGATAAGCTGTCCTCAAAAAATAAATTCCTACCAAGGCCAAGGCCTAAAATATCAGTACCAACAAGACTTAATGCCGTTGGTGTAACGTCAAACATTGAACCAATTTTGTTAATTGATTGATTGGGTGCATCTTTTTTAAAAATATAAAAAAGATTTTTTCTATCGCCTTCCTGCAGCAAATCGGATGCTGTATTTTTAAGGGCGAGATGATCTGATAAAACAACCAAGATAGTATTTTCAAACATATCATCATTTATAATTTTTTCTATAAAATTTGCAGCCATAAAGTCTGCGCAATGAACTGAATTTAGAATTAAATTCTTTCCGTCTCCATAAACTCTATCTTTACATGAATTTGCTATATATCCATTAGGGTGATGCGTATCGAGCGTTAGAGCAAACAGTCCAAAAGTTTGATTTGTGTTCTTTAAGTACATCAATCTATCATCAATAATTTCATATAGTGAGTCGTCATATAAACCCCATGGAGACTTATATGATTTATCAATAAGACGATCTTCTAGTTCATACCAGCCCTGAACACTGTCAAAACCGTGGGAATCATAAAACTTACCCTTTCCAGCAAAATCTAAGTCAGACCCACCTATATAATTTAGATTATAGGAATTGTTACTTAATATGTCACCAATACAGGTAGCTGAGGAAAGAAATTCATCCATTCCGGCCATAGAATTCTCACTTGCAATTGGTGTTAAAAGAGGAATTCCACATTGAGATGCAACCATGCCGGCAATAGTCCAATTAGTTGCTAATGGTGAAGATATATTAGTAAAACTTATAGCCTTTTTTTCAAGTCTTTTCAAATTAGGAGTTAGATTGGGAAATATAGTTTCATCTAAATAGGTTCTTTCAAGCTGTTCAAGATACAAGAAGATAATACTATCTGGTTTTTTAGTAAACGTAATAGGTTTATTATAAAAATCATTTATTTCTGAATATGAATCTGTTGGGGATGAAAAGAAAATGCTTTTAATATCTTTTAGTAAAGGATTAAGTAATAGAGCCAAACAGGTTACAAATATAATGATAATGTCACTAACTAAATTATTTTTAGCATCAATATAGATTCTTTTATTAAGAAAAAGAGTGATTGCTATACAGGATAAAAAATAAAAAAATAATATCAAGCCTGGAAGCACATATTCATTAACACCAAAACCATTAATTCCGTGTATTAAATGGAAGAGGATAGCTTCATTAAAACCATTACCAGACAAGTAATTAAAAAAACAATATACGCCAAGAATTAATAAATTAGAAGAACTTAATAATAGAAATATATATTTAGTATAAAGTTTGCTGAAACTGCCTAATACGAGGATAGATAACAGCGTAATAGCACCAGAAAGATAAAGCATTTTTAGATTATATATAAAAAGTGGCGCGCCTGAAGAGATTCGAACTCCTGACCCACGGATTAGAAATCCGTTGCTCTATCCAGCTGAGCTACAGGCGCATGGTCGGGGTAGTAAGATTCGAACTTACGACCACTCGCTCCCAAAGCGAGTGCGCTACCAGACTGCGCTATACCCCGAAGGTGCAAATATTAAAGTTAATAGATAAAATAAGCAATCATCATATGCATAAATA
>JABBBT010000001.1 GCA_018607365.1 SAR86 cluster bacterium | reverse complement strand
CTAAGAAGATTTTTAACAATATACTCCAATTTAAAAATGATAATGGTATTTTTCCTACAGGCTATCAATATGAAATGGATATTTTCTGGCCAGAAGAGAATTCAACATGGACTAATGCAGCTGTAATAATTGCTGCACATGCACTAGCAACTTATGGTAAAAAAGAGGCTTCAAAAGGCAATGTATTTTTTTACTTAAATAATTTTTTGGAGAGCGACCAAGCTATTAACTCTTTTAAGTAGAGTAAAATCTTCGCTCAGTGCCTTTTCATAAATTTCCTTTGGAGCCTGACCGCCCTCTAACTCACTATCATAAATGTCATGAATTGCTAAAATTCCACCAACTCTAATTTTATTTTTCCAAGAAGCATAATCAGCTCTAGCTGATTCAAAGGTATGGCTTCCATCAATGAAAACCAAGTCTATATTATTGTCAATCTCGCCAGCTACCTCTTTTGAATGACCAATAATGGGTTTAACAACATCAATTAAATCAAAGTCTTTTATATTTTTTTTTAATGTTGGCAGGGTATCAACTCTATTATTTTTATAATCATATTCATCTGGATCAAAATACTCTTCACCAAATTGTTGCTCTTCCGAGCCCATGTGGTGATCAATTGTAAGTAAATATGTTTTATTTTCTTTACATGCTTGGCCTATATAGCAAGCTGACTTTCCACAGTATGATCCTATTTCAACTGCAAAATTTTCAATACAAAACTCTCGTGTTAAGTTATACAAAAAAATACCTTCATCTTCTGCTAAAAAACCCTTTACTGAATCAAATTTATTTAATAAATTATCCATAAAATTTTTCTTTTCCAAGAGTTGATTTAAATCTTCTGTGTTGCCATAAATACTCATGAGGATGATTGGTAATTTTTTTCTCCATTAAGTCATTAAGACCAGTAGAGAATGTTATTTCTGACTCTTTATTTAAATCTAATTCTTCAATTTCTATGAAGTACTTATTGTTTTTAATAAAACTATTTAAAAAATATGTTTTGCATGATGTCGCTTTAACAATCTTTAGAGGCGCAGAAATAGTTGCTGCAGGATTACCAAAGAAATTAACAACATCTGATTGACCTAGGCCATAGTCTTGGTCGGTTGCATATAAAACTGTTTTACCTTTTTTTAACCAGCGTATAAATTTAATTGGATTGTTTCTATCGCAAGCACCTTTAAGGCTTTTTAGTCTTCCCGAGTTTTGAATGGAGTCAAATGAATTTGAATTATGGACTCTTTCCACTCCATAGATGTCAGCATTCATACCTAATAACCTAGCATCCAGTTCTAGATGAAGAGAATGCTTAAAAAACAGAAGCACCCCATTTTTATTATTTTGCTCTTCAATAAGCTGATCCAAGCCACTTATTTCATAGTTAATATTGTTATTTATTTTTTTATCAGACCAAAACCAGGCTATTCCAGTATCAAATAGAATCGACCCTGACATTAGGATATTTGATTTAAATATATTGGTTCTTTCAACAGGGCTTAAATTACTAAAACATAAATCAATATTTGCTTTACTAAATCTATTTCTTTTCATATTTGATTTATAAAACAAATACCCCAAGCTAAAACCAAGCTTTTTATGAACGAATCTAGGAAAAAGCAGTATTATCTTCCAGAAACTAATAAGAAGGTTTAATAAAATTCTATTCATGTCTTTTAAGCTGTATTATTACATTATAAATGTGCATGACTAAGAAATGATTCTCTTTTTATATAACCTTTTTATTTTTTTAATGATCCCAATCCTGATTATTAGAATTCTATTTAGAAGTTTTAATGATAAGGACTATAGATCTAATTTTTTAAATAGATTTGGAATATACAACACAAAAACTAATAAGAGCGTTTGGTTTCATGCTGTTAGCCTTGGGGAGGTTATTTCTTCAGCTAAGATTGTTGATGAGATACTCGAAAACCATGATGTTGTATTGTCGGTCTCAACTCCTACAGGTCTTAGAGAGGCAAACAAAATATTTGGATCAAGGCTAAAGGTCGTATATGCGCCATGGGATTTTATATTATTTACATCAGGATTTTTTAGATCTTTCAATCCAAAAGCATTAATACTTTTTGAAACAGAGATTTGGCCAAGCATGATATCGATTGCTCATTCAAAAAATATTCCAATCATTCTCTCAAACGCACGAATGTCTGAAAAATCATATAAAAACTACAAACAATTTAGCCTATTGTCTAAGAAAATAATTTCAAAAATCTCAATAATTTATACACAAAGCAAATCTCATACTTCACGTTTTGAAAAACTTGGAGCACTATCAGAAAGAATTAAGTGTGTTGGATCGGTAAAATTTGATATTGATCCTAATACAGAAGAAAACTCTTTTAAAAATACCAAACCATTCATTTTAGCTGCAAGCACTCATGGTGGTGAGGATGAAATAATTATAGATGCTTATAAGAATATTATTAATGATAATCCAGGAATTGGTCTTGTAATAGCTCCTAGACATCCAGAAAGAGTCTTCGCAATTAAAAAACTATTAAATAAATCTGATCTCAATGCAAGAATCTTAAAGGAAATACCCATAGATATTGCTAATGAAAGCATTGAAATAATTCAAGGCACTGGAATGTTAAGAGCTCTTTATTCAAAAGCTCAATTTGCCTTTATTGGCGGGAGTTTATTTCAGAGTAATGGTGGTCATAATATTATTGAGCCAGCCTTTGAAGGATGCCCATTTATTGTTGGCCCACATATGCATAATTTTCAAGATATCTTAAAATTATTTGTCGATGAAGATGCATGTTTGCAGATAGATAAAAATTTAGATGTGTTAAGTGGATTTAAAGACTTGCTTAATAACAATAGTTTAAGAGAAAATATGTCTTCTAAGGCTTTTGAAATTTGTTTAAAGAACAAAGGCTCAACTGATAAACAGTGTACGGGCATTATAGAAATGATTAATAAAAAAGAGGTGATAAGTTGAAACTAGTAACAGCAATAATTAAACCATTTAAAGTAGAAGAAGTAAGAGCATCTTTGGATAAAATAGGTGTTTCGGGTATGACCATGACTGAGGTAAAGGGCTTTGGAAGACAGAAGGGGCACACCGAGCTATATAGGGGTGCAGAATATACTATTGATTTTCTTCCAAAAATTAAAATTGAAATAGCAACATCTGATGAATTAGTCGAATCTGTAAAGAATGCGATTATTGAATCTGCTGGATCTGGAAAAATTGGTGACGGCAAGATATTTATAACGCAAATAGAAGAAGTTATTAGAATAAGAACGGGCGAGACTAACGAAGAAGCCTTATAAAAAAGAATAGTATCAAAAAATCAATTGTTTTTATTTTAGGGTCAACAGCCTCAGGCAAGACTGATCTGGCTATTGATATATATGATTCATCTGCAATAGAAATAATTAGTGTAGATTCTGTAATGGTCTATAAAGGTTGCGATATAGGATCTGCAAAGCCAAACAAAGAGACCTTAAGGAAGTATCCTCACCATCTAGTTAATTTCATTGAACCAGAATCTATTTTTACAGTTTCAGATTTTTATAAACAATCAATAAAACTTATTAATTCTATACATGAGAGAAAAAAAATTCCTGTTTTTGTTGGCGGAACAATGATGTATTTCAAATCTCTGCTAAATGGCTTAGATGATTTACCTGAAAGGGATAATAAGATTAGAGAAAATCTTGAAAAAATTAGATTAAGGAAAGGTGTAAAAGAACTCCACCTTATGTTGATCGACAAAGATATCAATTATGCAAAGCAAGTTAATGAGTTAGATGAGCAAAGAATTATAAGAGCTCTTGAGGTAATAGAGATAACAGGAAAGTCCTTTAGCTCTCAAATAGGGTTAACTAGTGAGGCAGCTCTAACAAATCGTTTTAATGTTCATCAATATGGTATTTTTGAAGATAATAGGTCCTTGATTCACTCAAGAATAGAGCAAAGGCTTAAACAAATTATCAAATCAGGCTTGCTTGATGAGGTTAGCTCGCTTCTTAAAAAATATGATATTTCTGAATATCACCCAATCAGAAAATCTGTTAATTACAAACAAGCTATAGCTAGAATCAATAATGAGTATGATGATAGTGAGTTTTTTGATAGAGCTCTCTTTGCAACAAGGCAGTTAGCAAAAAGACAAACAACATGGATGAGATCATGGCAGGATTTAAAGAAATATGACGTTAGTTCAAAGCATAAAATTAAAGAAGAGGTAGAAAGTTTGTCATCTGCTCTTTAAATAAAGGTTTATGGCCTTAAATTAGGTTTATAATAAAGAATAAATTAAGAGGTAATCTATTGTGAATTGGGATAATCAAGATAAAGATCCGTGGGGAGGCAAAAATGATGCCCCTGACTTCGATGATCTAATTAAAAAGTTTTCAGCATTTATTGGTGGTAAAGATAGTTCAACTAGAAAAGGCTCTGGAAGTGGTTCTGGAAATGGCGGAGGTATGAAAATACCAACAACAAGAATCTTTTTATATGGTTTTTTTGCGTTTTTAGTAATCTATGGATCACAGTGTATTTATCAGCTAGATGCCTCTGAAAGAGCCGTTATTTTGAGATTTGGTAAGTTTTATGAAGAACAACAAGAGGGTTTAAACTTTAGATTGGCTGGAATAGATGAGCGTTATATTGAGAATGTTTCATTGACTAGAAGGTATACACAGACCAACAGCATGCTAACTAAAGATGAGAATATTGTTGATGTTACTGTTTCAGCACAATACAGGATCGCTAATTTAAAAGATTTTGTTCTTAATGTTAAAGATCCGGAACTTAGCTTGAGGCAGGCCATTGAAAGCGCATTGAGGCATGTTGTCGGTGATAATACTTTAGAGCAAACATTGACTGTAGGTAGAGAGCAAATTGCGCAAGAAGTTCAAGGTAGGCTTCAACAAATTCTTAATAACTACGAAACTGGTTTGCTTGTTCAGCAGGTAAATATAGAAAAAACAGACCCACCCGCAGCTGTTAAAGATGCATTTGATGATGTTGTTGCTGCGCGAGAAGATAAAGAAAAACTTCAAAATGAAGCTGAAAGATATGCACTAACTATTGTTCCAGAGGCAAGAGGTCAAGCTCAAGCAAGAATAAGAAATGCTGAGGGTTATCTCTTAGAGGTTGTTGCAAATGCAGAAGGTGAGGTCGGAAGATTTACACAATTGCTTGAAGAGTATCAAAAAGCACCTAAGGTAACTAGAGATAGAATGTATATCGATGCTATGCAGTCAGTTTTATCTAACACCACAAAGGTCATGATTGATGTTGATAATGGTAATAACCTTATGTTGTTGCCTCTTGATAAGATGATGCAAAATTCATCCAGACCATCATCATTGAATGATATTTTAAACAGAAAAGGAGATGACAATGAATAGAACTACTTTTATAACAGTCTTTGCTGCACTTGTTGTTGGCTTTCTTTTAAACAGCTTTTTCATTGTTAATGAAAAAGAAGAGGCTATTGTTTTTCAATTTGGTGAAG
>JABBBT010000051.1 GCA_018607365.1 SAR86 cluster bacterium | reverse complement strand
GGTATATTTGATAGTGAATTTGGATATACATGATCCAGAAAAGTATCGTGTTTATGAGAAAGGGTTCTTCCCTCTACTAAAGAAACATAATGGAGATTTCATTACTTATGACGACAGCCCATTGGTTTTAGAGGGGCCAGAACCCAGCGTTAAAGGGCGAGTAATTCTTTTTTCTTTTCCATCAGAGGAGGATGCTGATAATTGGTGGAATGACCCTGACTACCAAGCTCTTTCAGAAAATAGAAGAGCTGGAACAACGACCTTGCTTCAAAGAGTTAAAGGAATGCCGCCTCGAAAATAAACTTTGAGTTAAACCGCATAAAGAGAAAATTTGTTTCTTTGGTTAAATGGAGTTATCTTAGTAACAAATTCGGGGGATTACATTATGGAAAGATACACTAATTTTAAAGATTTTTATCCTTACTATTTAAGTGAACATGATAATAAATACACAAAACTTCTTCACTTTATTGGGACAACAATAGCAATATATTTTTATGTAAGGTTTTTCATGACTTTTGAATTTATATTTCTGCTTGCTTCTTTATTATCAGGATATGGGTTTGCTTGGGTTGCTCATTTTTTTGTAGAGCACAATAAACCAGCAACATTTAAATATCCTTTATGGAGTTTTATTGGTGATCATAAAATGTATGTAGAAATACTCCAGGGCAAACATAAGATCTTTTAGATAATGGAAACTCATCATTTAATTGTCCTTGTCTTATTCTTTTCTCTTGTTTTTTTAGAGATTGTTTTTACCAAATTTTTTAGTAAAAAAGGACAGAGAAAAAAAGACGGCATTGTAGAATTTTTTAGCTTTTTTCAAATACTATTCTTTGCTCAACCTTTGGCTTTTTTCACAGCCTATACACTTACTGATTTTTATCTACCGAGCCTGGGGGGAGTAATTTCAGAATGGAGTGTTATCTCTATTATCGCATTGCTTCTTATTTTTGATGATATGACACAATATTGGTGGCATAGAATTTGCCACTCAGTTCCAGTTTTATACAACCTACATAGGCCGCATCATGATCCAGAGTATCTATCTATACGAGTAGTTTATAGAAACGGTCTCTTTTATTATCTTCTTATGCCTGGTCTATGGTTTGCTGGCATACTAGTTTATATGGGAGCGGGCTGGGTCTATGCTGGGTATATCGTGGTTAAGCAACTTGTTATATTTGGAGCACATACAGACCTTAGATGGGATAAAAAGTTATATGAGATAAAAGCTTTAAATCCCTTAATGTGGGTTCTAGAAAGAACAATATCAACACCAGCAACCCATTGGGCACACCATGGCAAGCATCTCGCAGATGAAAATACCCACTACAAAGGGAATTATGGGAATCTACTATTTATATGGGATATGATCTTTGGTACTGCCAAGATTACAAGGAAATACCCCAAAGAAATTGGCGTTGAAAATCTACCTGAAGTCTCAGCACTAACTCAGCTGTTATGGCCAATTTTTAGATCGCCTAGTTCAGAAAATCAAACAGAATAAATTGATAAAAGGGCAGGATCTATCTTTTTGGGATAATCCTCCATGGGGCGATGGCAAGCAAAAGTATAGACTTGGATTAACTCCTATATCCGAAGACAACTGGCTGAATCGCAAAATAGGAGGAAGCCTTCACAAGCATAAGAAACAATTACTAGATAATAAGTATCATGATGTTATTGCTGTAACTTCTTCTTCATCAGAAGCTCAGAATATTTTAAAGGAACACTTCAAGATAGAAAAAAGGCAGTATCCAGATCTTATTGCTGACATGAGTTTATTAATCCAAGATGATTTATGTTTAATCAGATCAAATGGAGACCAAGAGCTTTTAGCAGCCAGTGTTTGTTCACCCAGCTACTGGAATGTTCAATCTAAGATAGGAAAACCACTGACAGAAATTCACGGACCCGTCTCTACACTAAATGAAAAAATTGGAGATAGGATCTCAACATTTATTAGACAGTCGCCGCTTATGAGGCCTTTCGCAAGACAGAATTGGTTAATACACGGAGACACTAATAGATTTTATCTAAGTGAAGAAGAGCTGCCAAAAACAAATCCTTCAGAGTGGTTTATTAGATCTGAGAAAGAAACTCTATGTCGATTCCATGAAGATTATTCCTTATTTACAATCAATGTTCTCTTCCAGCCTCTGAATTTAATTCATGAGCATGGCGAACAAAAACAAAATTTAATCAAGAGTTTAAGCGGGTTTGACGAGGCAGAAATTTCTTATTTTGGTGGAGCAAAAAAAATTGAATCCTTACTCAAATACCTATCAGGTTAAATAGAGTAAAATAGATTTATATACATTGGGGAGTATAGATATGATTGGTGGTATTTCTTATATTGGTTGGTTCCATACTATTCTTGGTATAGCCGCTATTGTTACGGGTCTCTATTTATTATTAAGAGATAGGTTTATTTTTATGGATACCAGGCTTGCTAAGTTCTATATGCTCAGTACAGTCATTACATCTGCGTCATCATTCCTTTTGTATGGAGCAACCGGGTCATTTAATACAGCACATTGGCTTTCGGTTCTAACTATTTTGGCAGTACTTTTCGCACTGGTCTTAAACAGGCATAACATTTTTGGGTTTTTAACAGTTTATTTAAAACAACTTGCCTTAACTGGGACTGTATTTTTTAGCATGCTTCCAACAACAGCAGAGGTATTACAAAGACTTCCCCCAAGCAACCCTATTGTTGATTCAATTGAAGACCCTCTGGTTTTAAGTTTTTACATGGCATATGTCGTTATTTTTAGTCTGTTTGGAATATACCAGGTTATAAAAATTTATAGGGAGAATATAGATGGAGTATAAAAGTCATACTGAGGTTGTTGAGGCCTCAAAAGCAGCTGCTCATAAATGGAGGCTCGTTCCAGCCCCTCAAAGAGGAGAGGTTGTTAGGCAATTTGGTAATGAATTAAGAAATCAAAAGGCTGAGCTTGCAAAAGTTATTACAACAGAAGCAAGAAAAATTGTTTCTGAAGCTGAAGGCGAAGTCCAAGAAGCAATAGACATGTGTGATTTTGCCACTGGCTTAAGTAGACAGTTATATGGACTTACTATGCCAAGCGAAAGACCGGATCATAGGCTTCAAGAGTTATGGCAACCTATTGGGGTGGTTGGCTGTATTACAGCATTCAATTTTCCTATGGCAGTATTTGCATGGAACTTTTGCCTAGCATCAGTTTGTGGCAACAGCATTATCTGGAAACCAAGCCCTCACTCAAATGGCTGCGCAGATGCTCTTAAAAATGCCTGGGACAAAGTTGCTGGAGAGCATAAAGATCTTGTTCTTGTCTTAAAAGGCGGAAATGAAGAAGCGATAGCTCTTTGTAAGGATGAAAATATTCCACTTATATCTGCAACAGGCAGCACTCAAATGGGCAAAGAGCTTGCCCCCATAGTATCAGCAAGACTTGGTAGAACCTTACTAGAGCTTGGTGGGAACAATGCTGCAATTATTTGTCCTTCTGCTGATTTAGATCTAACAGTCAAAGGAGTTACTTTTTCTGCATGCGGAACTACAGGACAAAGATGCACAAGCTTAAGAAGGGCATTTGTTCATGAGGATATTTATGATGAGTTTATGCAAAAGTTACATGCATATTACGCTACTCTTAAAATTGGAGATCCATCTAATTCCTCTCATCAGCTAGGACCATTAATCTCAGAACAAAGTTATAACGATATGCAAGGAGTCATAGAGTCGCTCAAGAATAAAAAGGTAACAGTTCATGGAGGGCAAAGACTAGAAATAGAAGACTCTGAAGAGTTCTATGTAATGCCGGCAATAGTAGAAGTCTCTAAAGTTGAGGACGAGATGTTAAACGAAACTTTTGCACCAATTTTATATGTAAAGAAATTCACAGAACTGAGTAATGCAATTGAAATGCAAAACAATGTTAAGCAAGGTTTAAGTAGCTCAATTTTCACAAACGACATGAGAGAGTCTGAGCTCTTTTTAAGTTCAGAGGGAAGCGATTGTGGAATAGCCAATGTAAACATTGGAACAAGCGGAGCAGAAATAGGTGGGGCTTTTGGTGGAGAAAAGGATACGGGCGGCGGCAGAGAGTCGGGCTCAGATGCATGGAAGGCATATATGAGAAGAGTAACCGCAACAGTTAACTATGGTAAGGAACTTCCTCTTGCCCAAGGAGTAGAGTTTGATGAAAGCTAAGATAGCAATTATTGGCAAAGGGAATATTGGCTGGGCAATTAAACAGCTCTTAAAAGAAGATTATGAAATTAAACATGGTGATATTACCGAAGGGCTTGATGCTCGTGATATAGAACAGGTAAGAGATTTTCTAAAAGGAACTGATGCAGTTATTTCAGCGGGACCGTTCGCAATTAATAAGAACATTGGAACTGTTGCTGCAGAAATGGGAATAGGATATTTTGACTTAACAGAAGATGTTGAAACTACAGAGTTTATAAGAAGCATAGATACATCAAGCGTCATGATGCCGCAGTGCGGCCTTGCTCCAGGCGCAATTAATATTTGTGCTGCTGGCATGATGAATCAATTTGATAAAGTAAATGAAGTCATGATGAGAGTTGGCGCTCTTCCAAGGTTCACTAATAACGAAATGAGCTATTATCTCAGTTGGTCCACGAATGGCTTAATAAACGAATATTGCAACGAAGCTGATGCAATTTATGAGGGCAAGTCTATTAAAGTTATGCCTCTTGAGGGAGCTGAAAAATTAACAATAGAGGGCGAAGCCTATGAGGCATTTAATACAAGTGGTGGCTGTGCAACTATGTGTGAAACTTATGAAAATAAGGTAGACAATCTTTCCTACAAGACCATCAGATATCCAGGCCATCTCAACCATATGAAATTTCTATTTAACGACCTTCATCTAAAAAAGAATAAGGATGTTTTGGAGAAGCTTTTTGATAAAGAGGTCCCAAGAACAACTAATGATGTAATAGTGTTTTTTGTAAAAGTTATTGGTGAGATTGACGGAGTTCTTCAAGAGAAGACTTATCTTAAGAAAATTTATGGAGACGATACATTTAGCGCCATTCAAAGAACAACAGCATCAGGGGTGTGTAGTGTTTTAGAGATGTATATTGATGGCAAGATTAAAGAAACCGGCTTCATCAAACAAGAATCTATTTCTTGGGATGACTTTATAGACAATAAGTTTGGAAGTGTTTATATATAATTAATCTTTATAAATAAAGATTTCATCAAGCGAGACTTTAAAGAAGCGTGTCAGTTTCATAGCAAGTGTTAAAGATGGGTCAAACTTTCCATTCTCAATAGAGTTTATAGTTTGCCTACTAACAGACAAAGCATCTGCAAGGGCGCTCTGACTGACCTTGCTTTGCAGGCGAAGCTCTTTAAGTTTATTCTCCATCGCCCAAGTATTTTTTATCAAATAAGTAGCCACCAAAAGCTGTCCCAATAGCATATGCTAAGAAATAGCCATAAAACCCAATCGTAAAACCTAGATATGGTTGAAGTATAGAAAACAACATTCCAACTGCCACAAAACCAAAACCTCCAGAGGCACCAGTGTAAAGGAAATATTTATGCATTAACTCATCCTGAGTTTGTAAAAACCTTTTTGAATAAATAACTGCAATGAACCAACAGATAATAATCATAGCCCTGATAATTGCAAATGATAAAGAGGTATCTGTATTTTCAAATATAGGTGGTCCAAAGATTCCATCAACTGTATTGAGATGCAAGCCCCAAAAAACTGCTCCTATGAGAAAAAACCCAACAGATATAAGATAGTTTTTCTTATCTCCCTTGTTTAGCGAGCTAATTTTAATCCACGAACCCTTATGTGTAATTTTTGCCATAC
>JABBBT010000002.1 GCA_018607365.1 SAR86 cluster bacterium | reverse complement strand
ATTTAGATTTTTAAAATAGTCCTTCAATATTTTTATCTTTATCTACGCCAATAGCCTCAGATGCAGGCTTTCTTGGTAATCCTGGCATAGTCATAATTGCACCGCAGACTACTACTATAAACTCAGCACCTGAACACAACCTAACCTCCCTAATAGGGATATCATGTCCAGTTGGAGCTCCCATTAAAAGTGGGTCTGTTGAAAAACTATACTGAGTTTTTGCCATACAAATGGGATACTTTCCAAAACCTTCCTTTTCAAGTTGAGCAAATTTATTCCTAACTCTTTGATCAGCAATAATATCGTCAGCACCATAAATAGTTCGAGCAATATGCCTCGTCTTTTCCCACAAAGACATATCATCTTCATAGAGTGTTTTAAAAGATGATTCAGTTGAATCAACTAAATCTGAAATATGAGCAGCTAAGTCCGATGCACCAGCGCCCCCGTTCTCCCAATGAGAGGATATCTTACAAACAACATTAAGGTTTTTACAAAAATCAATTATTGCCTGATGTTCATCCTTTGTGTCTGTATAAAATTCATTAATAGCAACAGTTACTGGAACTCCAAATTGCTCAATATTACTAATATGTTTTGCTAAATTTTTACACCCCTCTATAACAGCCTCAGTATTTTCATCCTTAAGATCTTCTTTTTTAACTCCGCCATGCATTTTTAAAGCTTTAGTTGTAGCAACTAGAACAACTGCATCAGGAGAAAGGCCTGCCTTACGGCACTTAATATCAAAGAATTTTTCTGCTCCCAAGTCTGCACCAAAACCAGCCTCTGTAACCACATAATCAGCAAGCTTTAAAGCAGTCTTTGTAGCCATAACTGAATTACAACCATGAGCAATATTTGCAAATGGCCCCCCGTGCATAAGAGCTGGATTATTTTCAAGGGTTTGAACTAAATTTGGCTGAAATGCATCTCTTAATAATGCAGTAAGAGCTCCTTGAGCATTTAATTGATGAACTCGAACAGGCTCAAGGTTTTTAGTATAGGCAAATACTATGCTGCCAATTCTTTTTTCTAAATCTTCTAAGTCACTTGCAAGACAAAAAACAGCCATTATCTCTGATGCAACTGTGATATCAAAACCGCTTTGCCTTGGAATACCGTTGCCTGTTCCGCCTAAACCACAAGTAATATCTCTTAGTGATCTATCATTCATATCAACAACCCTTTTCCAAGTAATTCTTCTAGGATCAATATTTAAATCATTTTCCCAATGAATATGATTATCTATTAGTGCTGATAATAAATTATGCGCTGCGCCAATAGCATGAAAATCTCCAGTAAAATGAAGGTTTATATCTGTCATCGGAACTACTTGAGCATAACCACCTCCTGCTGCTCCACCTTTCATACCAAAACATGGCCCAAGACTTGGCTCTCTCAAGCAGATCATAGCCTTCTTGCCATTATGACAAAGCCCATCTACCAAACCCACGCTTGTTGTAGTCTTTCCTTCTCCAGCTGGAGTTGGAGAAATAGCAGTTACTAAAATCAACTTGCCATTTTTTTTATCTTTGCACTTATCTAAAAAATCGTAATTAATCTTTGCTTTATCATTTCCGTAAACAATGAGTGCTTCTTCAGGAACATCAATTTGTTTTGCAATATCATTTATATGTTTTTTATTTGCCTGATTGGCTATCTCTAAATCTGAAAGAAAACTACTCATAAGAACCTCATCTAAATAGTTATATTGTGCATAAAGTATACAGAAGAAAAAATTTGTTAACTATAAAAAAATGTATTAGCTTTTTGCTTCTTTAAAAGCATCTATAGCTCTTAGACGAGATGTTTTAAGATCTAATATCTGATCAGGATAACCACAATACTTTCTGTGCTCTTTTGGAGGGTCATGAATAACTGATTTATCTAAATCTTTTAACTCAGGAACGTATTTTTTGATAAATAACCCTTCTTTATCAAAATTCGTTGACTGAGTTACCGGATTAAAGATTCTAAAATACGGGGCTGCGTCTGTTCCAGTTGAGCTACTCCACTGCCAACCACCATTATTAGATGCAAAATCACCATCTATTAGGTTCTGCATAAAATAAGCCTCACCGAGTCTCCAGTCATGCAACATATTTTTAGTAAAAAACATTGCAACTACCATTCTCAATCTATTATGCATCCAACCCTCATGGAGTAGTTGCCTCATTGCTGCATCAATAATAGGAAAGCCAGTCATACCAGTTTTCCATGCATGAAGCTCTGATTCTTCAAATCTCCACTCGATAGATTTAGAAAAATCTTGAAATGGTTGATTGCGGCCAACTTTTGGAAAAGAAAACATAATATTTCTATAAAACTCTCTCCAAACAATTTCGTCAATCCATTTAGTAATTCCGCTATTGCCTGAATTGAATTCAAAATTATTTAATTTTAGGCCCTCAAGAATGCACCTTTTTGATGAAATAACTCCCAATGCCAAGTATGGAGACATTCTACTGGTCCCATCTTTTATGGGATCATTTCTATCTTTTGAGTAGTTAACAGCTCTGTTTTTTAAAAAATCTACTAGTCTATTTGATGCGTGTTCTTCTCCCGCTGGCCAAAGTGACATATCGGCTTTATGTTTTATTTCATGTTTAAAATCAAAACTATCAAAGTTAGACTTCATATCAATATTTTTTTGTGGAGCATAGTCGAAGTCAATATCTAAAAATTCCATATCAAAACTTTCAACCCACTTTCTTTTAAACGGAGTGAAAACTGAATATGGGTTATCTTGACCAGTTCTTATTGAACCAGCTTCATATACTATTTGATCATTAAAAAATTCAGTCTTAATGTTTGCAGCATTTAGCAACTCTCGAGCTCTTTTATCCCTATTTTGCTCATCGTTACCAAACTGTTTATTGATAAAAACTTTTTCTACATTTCTTTCTTTGGCAAGGTTTAGGATAATATCAGGATCTTGTTCAAACCCTTCGCTATTAACAATCGTTAATGGGATATTAAGTTTTTGAAGGCTAACATTAAGAGATTGAAGGCTTTTTATTAGGAAATCTATTTTAACGTTGGCCTCGTTATGTTTTTCTAACTGATCATGGGAATACAAAAAAATTGCATGTAATTCTGATGAATTTTTACATGCCTCACGTAAGGAAGGATTATCATCTAACCTAAGATCATTTCTAAACCAAATAATACTTTTCATATACTAATCCAGGATATAAGAATTGGAAAAATGAACATCTACCTGAAAGTTATCTCTTTGATTTGTGATTTCAGCTCTTCCACCTGAGGCATTGACTATCGCAGCTCCTGCAGCAACATCCCATATATATGTTCCAAACTCTTTATATACATCAGCTTTTGCAGAAGCAACATAGCATGATGCTATAGCTGCAGATCCTATCATTCTGACTTTTCTCCATTTTTGAAAATCTTTAACCATTCCTAGTAACGCTTGGTCAGAGTAGTCTGTGTTGTTTGGAAGACCAGTAACTAAGATACCTTCACTGGGGAGGGTTGTGCCAGATACTTTAATAGCCATTTCGTTTAATTTAGCCTCTCCATCCAAATGACCCTCATAGAGGTCATTATTATTAAAATCATATATAACACCAAGGACAGGATTCATTTTATGCATTAGAGCTATGGATACACAACAAAGAGGAATATCTCTTGCATAATTTGCAGTCCCATCAAGAGGGTCAACAACCCAAAAAGTCTCATCCAAATGCTCTTTAGACTTACCACTCTCCTCAGCCAGAATAGGGAAAGATGATTCCTTTTCAAGGATTGATTTGATTCTATTCTCGGCCTCTATATCGGCCTTCAATTTAATATCTTTATCCGACGAAAATATTGATTGGTTTAAACTATCTTTTTCATTTAAAAGAGCTTTGCCAGCTTCTTTGGCTGCATTTTTTGCGATTTCTATTTGTTGATGCAGGTCTAATAAATTCATATGTTATTTAAATAATTAATTCTTACGGTAAACAAAGACTTGTAAAGATTTATAAATGATTTATTTGTAAACATAGTTTCTTAAATTATTTACCTTATAATATATTTATATTCTCAATAGGGAAACAAATGTTAACCAGCGCAAATCTTTCTATATTATTTTTCAGTATTTTTGCCTCGATTACTTTCAATGGTTTTTTTAGAAATATTGCAAAAAGTAATAATATCTTAATTGATATACCTGAAAAAAGTAGAAAATTTCACGATAGGGCTACCCCTCTCACTGGAGGGATTTCAATATATGTTGGTGTATTGGTATCTGCCTTAATATTGAGCGGTCTTACTAATATTAATATTGATACTCAATACTCTGATAAAGGCTTATTTAAAAATTCTGAAATCCTTGGAAAAACTTTAACAAGAAAATATGAGGTTGATGATGTCGAATATGATCTTTCTATAGAAAAAGATACTCAATCTCAATCTGTATCTATTGACATAGAGACTAACAATCAAGTCCCGACCCAAATAAAAGTTGAGCCAACTAGTGATGGTAATTTTTTGGTTACGTTAGCTTCAGGAGAAACTCAAATTTATAGCTATTATAATGGGGAGGTTTCAAAAGTTGAATTGGATGAATCCAATGTTGAGAAGGTGCTATTAACCAGTCTTGTAAGTTCTAATAATATTATTATCGATACTGTTACTCTCTCAGCATTAATATGTGGAGGTTTAATAATAGCTATAATGTTGTTTGATGATCTATTTGGTCTTAGAGCATCCTATAGATTGTTATTTCAGGCTGTTATTGCATATATATTTGTTGTTTTTAGCGGTGAGTCATTGTTGAGTGTTGGTAACATTCTGGGTGATGGTTCAATACTTTTAGGGTCTGCTTCAACTATCTTTACAGTCTTTTGTATTGTTGGTCTTATGAATGCTTTTAATATGAGTGATGGTCTTAATGGCATGTGCGCAATGCTTGGTCTTGTACCTCTTTCATTTCTATTGCTTTTAGGGTCCTATCATCCAGGATCTCTTTTGCTTATTGGAAGTATTATAGGATTTCTTTTATATAACCTGGGTTACTTTGGAAAAAAACGAAGAGTATTTTTGGGTGATACGGGATCGAATCTAATAGGTTTTTGTATTGCAGCTGCCTGCATATTTTATAGTCAAGGCTATGCACCTGCTGGAGTTGTCATTAATCCAGTAACAGCTTTATGGTTTGTTGCTATCCCAGTACTGGACTGTATTAGTGTTATGACGTCCAGAATAATTAAAGGAGTGATGCCATTTAGACCAGGAAGAGATCATCTCCACCATATGTTACTTGATAAAGGCTTGTCCTCAAGCCAAACGCTTGTCTGCTATATCTTTGCCTCAACTCTTTTATGTTTATTTGGATTATTTTTACAAAAATATTTTATTACTCAAGAATATATATCATTTTTAATTTTTGTTATCTTCTCTCTTTGTTATTATGTAGTTACAAGAACCCAACTAAATAAAAATGCTTAATATATTTAAAAAGAAAAAAGTAACACAAGATATTCAAAAAAATCCTGAGTTTGAAATAGAGCTTATTGGTGCTGTCCTTGCTTATGAGATTGCTCGATCTGATGGTGATATTTCTGATTTAGAGCTCAATCTTTTGATTGAAGAGATAAAAAAAATATCAAAGAAAGTAAATAAAACTGATGAGGAAATATTTTCAATCATTGAAACCTACAGTAAGGATAGCGTATCTTTTCATGAGTTTATTGCAGATATAAATAATGATTTTAGTAAAGAAGAAAAACTATCATTAATAAGCTTTCTTTGGGATGTCGCTTTTGCTGACTCTCAGTTGGATGTTGATGAGGAGCGCCTTATAAGAAGAATAGCTGATTTAATTAGAATTAAAGATATCGAGGTTCTTA
>JABBBT010000054.1 GCA_018607365.1 SAR86 cluster bacterium | reverse complement strand
ATTTATGGTATATCTCAAGATGCATTGGTAGAAAAAAGAACCTCTAATCTTATGCAAGAGAAAATTGCACAAAAAATTGAACGCAAAACAAGAAATCAATTCCCTAAAGGTATTGAATCATATGGAACAGATGCACTTAGGATGACGTTTTACTCTTTGGCAACACATACCAAGGACATTAGCTTTGAATTCGGGAGATTAAAGGGCTATAGAAACTTTTGCACAAAAATATGGAATGCTGCAAGATTTATTAACGGCTACCCGGCAGGTAATGAGATTTTTGATCCCAAAACTGATGCTGATCAATTAATCATGGATGAATTTCAAAAAACAAAAAATAAAATACAAAAAAATATTGAAGATTACAGGCTTGATTTTGCTATTAATGAAGTCTATGAGTTCTTCTGGAGTAAGTTCTGTGATGTATATATTGAAGAATGTAAGAAGTCTGGTAAAACTGATAACTTAAGGCCTATGCTAAAAGAAATATTAGTAATGATGCACCCATTCGCTCCCTTTATAACTGAGGAAATACATTCATTACTATTTAAATCTCAAATTATTGAGTAGTTTCAATTTTTCAAAAGGAACATTTGTATGTGGTCGATATCATCTTCTAAATAAACATCGCCTCTAGCACTAAAGCCTAGCTCATTATAAAAACCTTCTAGCCTATGTTGAGCTGAAATAACAATTTCAATATTAGGATAATGCTGAGTTAGAAATGAGATACCCTCTTCTGTTAGATCTTGTCCTAGCTGCTCGCCTCTTCTTGAAACATCAACAACAATCCTGCCAAGAGAAGTCCCTTCATATTGGATACCAGGAGGAAAAGCTCTTAAATAAGAAACAAGACTGTTATCATCATAGCCAAGCAAATGAAATGCATCTTGATCTAAAAAGTCTGCATCTATATATGGGCAATCTTGCTCAACAATAAAAACCTTTTGTCTTAAATGAATCAATGCATATAATTCATCACTCGATAGCTCGCAGAATTCTTTCCAAATATAGTTTACTTTTTTTAAATTTTTCACATTTACATCAACTGTTGACTAAATAATTATATAATAATGACTTAATAAGTTGTGAATTCTATAAACTCTTTTAACTCAAACAAAAAAGGAAGAAATTATGTCAAATATCTATAGCCAAGTTGTTAAAAAACCTGACATGACAGACACCACTCTGGAAGAATTCAAAAATAAAGTTTTGTTAATTGTTAATGTAGCTAGTGCATGTGGGCTTACATATCAATATGAGGGACTTCAGGGTCTTCATAATAAATACAAAGAAAGTGGTTTAGAAATTCTTGGGTTTCCTTGCAACCAGTTTGGAGCTCAAGAGCCTGGAACAAATGAGGAAATACATTTTTTTTGTACTGAAAAATACGATGTTGGTTTTAGCTTGTTTGATAAAATTGATGTCAATGGTGACAATGCAGCTCCTATTTATCAATTCTTAAAAAAAGATAACCCCTCTGAATCTGGATCAAATGATATTGAATGGAATTTTACCAAATTCTTAATTAGTAAAGATGGCAAAACAATTAAAAGATTTGGACCAAAAACTGAGCCTGAGGAAATGAAAAAAGATATAGAGGAGCTTCTAAATGTCTAAAAATATTTATGATCACGTTGTAAAAGATGCCAATATGAATGAAATATCAATTGGCTCGTTTAAAAACAAAGTTTTATTAGTAGTTAATGTGGCTAGTAAATGCGGCTTCACTTACCAATATGAAGGGCTTCAAAATTTGTATAGCAAATATGCTGAAGATGGATTAGAGGTACTTGGATTCCCTTGCAACCAGTTTAAAGCTCAAGAGTCAGGAACAAATGAAGAAATACAATTTTTTTGTACTGAAAAATATGACGTTTCATTTAATGTTTTTAATAAGATTGATGTAAATGGCAAGGATGCTGATCCATTTTATAATTTTCTTAAAAATGAGCGACCAGGAATAATGGGAACAAAAAATATTAAGTGGAACTTCTCAAAATTCTTAGTTAATAAAAATGGAGAGGTTGTTAAGCGTTATGGTCCTACAACTAAGCCAGAATCTATTGAATCAGATATCATTAAATTACTCTAATACTTAAAGCCCTAAAGACATCAACAGGGCATCTTCAGGAATATCACCAGAATAATAGTTTTCTCTTATGGCATCTTTTTTAAATCCATATTTTTGATAAAACCCTATGGCCTTCTCATTGCTTGCACGCACTTCGAGAAAAACTTGATTAATGCCCATCGCCTTGCACTGACTAACCATAGATTTTAGTAATAGTGAGCCTATCCCTTTATATTGTTGAGTCTCTATAACTGCAATACTTAAAAGATGAGCCTCAGGCTTGATTGGAGAAAAAATTAGAAAGCCCAGCATCTTGTTATCTTCTTTACAGACTAAGCCATGATGACCAACCTCGAAAGAAGATTTAAAATTATCAATTGACCATGGAGATGGGTTAGTTAAAACCTCAATCTCATATGCTTCTTCTAGATCATTAATATCTAGCAATGAGATTTTATACATTATTTAATAATATCTTTTTTAATATTTTCCCAAAGGGGCTTCTTGAGGCTAGGATTTCTTATTATCTCACCCAAGGTCTTTGATCTTATTATTGGTAAAGGTATTTGTATTTCTAAATTTTCTTTAGTAAAGGTAATGACGCCAGCTAATGTTTTCTTTGATGCGATCATTTCTTGCACATGGCTGCTTGAATCAAATTTTATAGTTTCAATCAATTCATTAGACTCATTAGGATTGATGGCACCAACAATTGCTTTGAGAAGGACTGCCTCATCTTTAGGCAAATCATCAAAACCAATATCAAGTAATGTTAGAATATTTCCTTTTTGATAAATATGAATTTCTTTATCCTTGGTTTTTTCTTTATTAGAGCGCAAAGAATACCTTGTAACCCCAATCTCTTTTAAGATAAGGTTAGTTTTTATAGATGAAGTTATCATAGAAATAAAATATTAACATTTACTTAATACAAAATGGATAATCTAGTAAACAAATATAAGCCTTTTGAACCGATTAAACTTGAAAACAGAAAGTGGCCTGCAAAAGTTATAAATAAAGCGCCTTTATGGTGCTCGGTTGATCTTAGAGATGGCAATCAAGCTCTTATAGAGCCTATGGGTGCTGAAAGAAAAGACAGAATGTTTTCTCTTCTTTGTGATCTTGGTTTTAAAGAAATAGAGGTTGGCTTCCCTTCTGCTTCTCAAACTGATTTTGATTTTGTAAGAGATCTTATAGAATCAAAAAAAATACCTTCTGATGTTACTATCCAGGTTCTAACTCAATCAAGAGATGAGCTAATTGACAGAACCTTTGAATCTCTTAAGGGAATTCCTCAAGCAATAGTTCATTTTTATAACTCAACATCAACTCTTCAAAGGAAAGTTGTCTTCAAGCAAGATAAAGCTGGAATAAAAGATATCGCAATCAACGGAGCCAAAAAAATAAAAGACCTCGCATTACAAAATCCCAATACAGACTGGCGCTTTGAATACTCTCCAGAAAGTTTTACAGGGACTGAGCTTGAGTATGCGGCAGAGGTTTGTGATGCAGTTGTAGATATTCTAAAAGAAGTTTCTGATCACAAAATAATAATTAATTTACCAGCAACAGTTGAAATGTCGACGCCTAATATTTATGGCGATCAAATAGAGTGGATGAATGAGAATCTTAAAAATAGAAATGATATATGCCTAAGCCTCCACCCTCATAATGATAGAGGAACTGCTGTAGCTGCTTCCGAATTTGGATTAATGGCTGGTGCAGATAGAGTTGAGGGTACTCTTTTTGGTAATGGAGAGAGAACAGGAAATGTTGATATTGTTACATTGGCATTAAATATGTTCACGCAAGGGATAAACTCCAACCTAGATTTTTCAAATATAAATAAAGTTATGCGTGAAGTTGAATACTGTAATCAACTTCCTGTTCATCCTAGGCATCCTTATGCGGGTGATCTTGTTTTTACAGCCTTCTCAGGCTCCCATCAAGATGCTATCAAAAAAGGTTTTCAAGGAATGAGAGAATCTAACGATCCTAAATGGGAAGTTCCATACCTTCCAATTGATCCTGCTGACCTTGGAAGAAGTTATGAGGCTGTGGTTCGAATAAACTCTCAATCTGGTAAGGGTGGGGTAGCTTTTCTACTCGAAAAAGATCATGGAGTATCGCTACCTAGAAGACTTCAAATAAGCATGAGCCAAAAAATACAAAGATTAGCTGATGAATCTGGAAAAGAAATAAACACTTCACAGATTTGGGAAATATTTGAAACTAACTTTTTGATTCCAAAAGAAGGATTTTCTTACTTGAATCATAAATCATCATCAGAAAATGGTATTCATCATTTAGATTTAAATCTAAATATAAATGGCAATGAAGTTACTATTAATGGTTCGGGGAATGGCCCTATTGACTCTTTAATGAACGGACTTACTGAGAAGACTGGTACTGAAATAAAAGTTTCTGATTATCATCAATCAGCAATATCATCAGGTTCAGATGCTAAAGCAGCTGCATATATTGAACTAGAGCGAGATGGAAAGACTAGCTGGGGAGTGGGTATTAATCCAAATACCACAATAGCTTCCTTCGAAGCCATTATTGTTGGTCTTAGTAAATTAAATAACTAATCAAAATTAGGCTCTCTTTTTTCAAAAAAAGCTGACACTGCTTCATAATTTTGTGGGCTTCTTGTGAGGCCATTTTGAATCTCTGCTTCATGTGAAAAAGTTTTCCAATAATCATTGTGAAGAGAATCTCTCATGAGTTTTTTTGTATGTGCTAAGGATTGTGATGGTCTTTTTGCAAGCTTTAGTGCCCAATCCATTGTGGATTTCATTAACTCTTCTTCAGGCACAACTTTATTAACCATTCCAAAATGCAAACATTCGTCAGCCATTATTTTCTTTGCTTCGATAGCGTACTCGTAAGCTTTTGAATATCCCATAAATCTTGGCAAAAACCATGATAGACCTCCATCAGGCACTAATGCAATATTGCTAAAGACAGACAAAATATACCCATTTTCAGACATCACTCGTAAATCGCATGACATTGCAATTGAAGCTCCAACACCTGCTGCTGGGCCTTGAACAGCTGCAATAACAGGCTTGGGCATTGAGATAATATTCTCAAAAAATGGCTTAAAACCTCTCATAAGAGCGTCCTGAGAGCCCTCCCAAGATGATTCTCTTTCACTTAAGTCTGCTCCAGCACAAAACCCTCTACCTGAGGCATTTATGATTAGTACTTTTATATCATCGTCATCTTTTACATCACTGGTAGCTTTTTGAAAGTCCCATATAAATTGTTCATTAACAGCATTTAAAAGTTCTGGTCTATTAAATGTAATTGTTGCTATTTTGTCTTGTTTTACTAAATCTAATGTTTCAAATTTCATATCTTGTCTCCTCTTATATTATATAAGCTACTTTTTTAAAATAACAATATGGCCATCTTTTTTGTATAGCCTGCCACCTGGTTGATCCATATCTGCTCTTGACCAGCTAACTTCTGCGTTAGGCCCAGGATTTGATAAAAGAAATACTTTTATAATTTCTTCAGAAACCTTCTTGTTTGGATAAGCAATCCCTTCTTCTTTAATGGAATATCTAATTATGTCTATTGCCGTTGATGAGTCTAGCTGCTTTAGTTCCTTGATTAAAATTTTTGTTCCTATTAAGTGTTTGTATTTTGAAAAGAATAGTTGAGAAAATATTTTATTTCTTTCTTGTAGTAATTTGGAAGTATTAGATATCCTTGATGAAACATTATTCCATCTCTCACCAATTAAAGGCATAAGACTATTTCTAACAAAGTTTCTATCTTGATTGACTTCAAAATTAGAGAGGTCTTCAATAAATTTAATGTCCCTTAGCTTGATAAAATCTAACAGCTCTTTTTTAGAACAATCCAAGAGTGGTCTTACCAAAGTGCCCTTTCCAACAGATCTTTTTAATTGCGGCCCACCAAGACCATCAGATCCTGTACCTCTAAAAAGTCTTAACAGAAAAGTTTCAGCAACATCATCAGCATGATGAGCCATTAACAGTTGATCACCTTCTTCTAGAATATTTTCAAATTCTTTATACCTTTGTTTTCTTGCAGCAGATTCTAGTCCATCACCTGAAGTTTCAACCTGAATAGATCTGATTGTAATAGGCAAATTTAATGTTTCGCAAATTGACTTACAATGCTCTTCCCATTTTTTACTATCATCTGATATGTTGTGATTAATATGGATTGCTTCCAAATTAAGTTCATATCTATCTCTAAGATCAGAGATTAAGTAAAGCAGAGCAGATGAATCACTACCCCCACTAAAAGCAATATAAATTTTGTTATCAAGATTTAAGTGATTTTCTAGGTTAATTTTTAGCACAACCTAGGAACCAATTTTTAAGAGTCTTTCATACCTTCTTTTAACTAAATCATCGGATGATAATGAACTTAGTTTAGATAAATTGTTTACTATTGAGCTTTTAATACTTTGTGAAATAAGATCATAGTCTCTGTGAGCTCCGCCCAATGGCTCTGAAATAATTTCATCAATTATATTAATTTTTTTCAACTCTCCTGATGAAACTTTCATAGCATCTGCTGCATCAGAAGCTTTTTCAGCAGTTCTCCAAATTATGGACGCACATGCCTCTGGTGATGCAACTGAGTAAGTCGCATATTCAAGCATTGATAAATGATCGCCAACACTTATTGCCAATGCTCCTCCTGAGCCGCCCTCACCGGTAATAACAACTATTATTGGTGTTTTTAATTCTGACATGACAGCTAAATTTCTAGCTATTGCCTCGCTCTGACCTCTTTCTTCGCCCTCTACTCCTGGATATGCACCTGCAGTATCAATAAATGTGATTACTGGTAAAGAAAATTGCTCTGCTAAATACATTAATCTTTTAGCCTTTCTATAGCCTTCTGGTTGAGGCATGCCAAAATTTCTTCTAACCTTTTCCTCTGTCTCTCTTCCCTTTTCATGCCCGATAATCATAACTGGTGTGTTTTCTAAATATGCCATTCCACCTACAATTGCTGCATCATCTCCAAACTGTCTATCGCCATGCAATTCGTCAAAATCTGAAAAAATTCTTTTAATAAAATCTAATGTGTGAGGTCTTTGTGGGTGCCTTGCTACCTGAACAGTCTGCCATATAGATAACTTGGAGTAGATCTTTTTAGTAAGTTGATCTCTTTCTTTCTGCAGAGCCAAGATTTGAGTATTTAATTCAGGGCTATCTATATCTGCATTCTTAAGCGCAGATATTTTTTCAGAGACTTCCTGAATTGATTCTTCAAATTCAAGAAATTTACGATCCTCAGTATTTTCTTTTTGAGGGATATATTCAGATAACTTGCTTTCTTTGTCTGTCATAAATTTTTATATGTAATCTTTTTAAAAGATTTAATTATATCTCCAAAGCTTCACTACCAAATAGTTCTTTTAAATAACTAATATTTGATAAAGTCGGGAGAAACTTAAAATTATCTCCAATATTAATTATAGCTTCAGACTCATCTGTTGAAACTCTTATATGAAGCTGACACAATCCCTCTTTCCAAAAACTAGCATCTATTTCATCTAATTTCTCTGAAAACTTATCCAAGGATAATAATTCTGATTTCTCTATATTTACAACAACCTTTAGAACCTTTTTTAGTAATTCAGAGTCTAACGTATGGACTTCTTTAACTCTCATTCTATACATTGCATCACCAAGATCTTTAGATCTAAAGTCATCAATTTCGACAGCACCTTTTAGAACTAATATTTGGCCTTCTTTTAGGATATTATGACAGTCTTCTAAGGCTTCTCCAGCAACAACACCATCCATAATGCCTGTGCCATCATCAAAGTTTATAAAAGTTAATGGCTTGCCCTTTCTATCTTTTATTTGCCTCACACTATTTATTAAGCACACCAATGAAGCTCTTTTGGTGTCATGACTAATATCAGAAATTTTCTTTGATCGTATTGACTTGATAGAGCCCTCGATTGCATTTACCGGATGCCCAGATAAATAATACCCAAGAGATTTTTTTTCTAAGGCTAAAAGCTCACTTAAAGGCATATCTGAGGTATTTTTGTATTTTTCATAAGGATCGAATTCATGATTTATGGTTGCAAATAAATCGCCATTTTGGGCAACTTCTGCAGATGAACCATTTGCACTACCTTTGAGCATATCCTCTACACAAGCAATTGCTATTGTTCGAGACGGAGCAATACTATCAAATGCTCCAGACTGAGAAAGCGCCTCTAATGACTTTTTTCCACCAAGCTTAATATCAGTTTTATTTGAGAAATCCCAGAGATCCTTAAAAACATCCGATTTTCTTTTCTGACATACATGCTTTATAAAAGAATCTGCTACTCCTTTTATAGCCCCCAATCCATACTCTATGTCCTGGCTGTCATTAACTAAAAAGCGTTTATCACTTGATAGAATATTTGGGTTAAGAACATTGATGCCCATTCGTTTACATTCTTGTATCAAAGCATGAATCTTGTCTGTATTACCTAATTCAGTTGATAAAACAGCAGACATGAAATGCTCAGGATAATAGGTCTTTAGATAAGCAGTCTGATAAGAAATCACAGCATATGCAGCCGAATGAGATTTATTAAAACCATATTCTGCAAATTGCTCTATTAGCTCAAATATTTTTTCAGCTTTATTTTTTGAAATAGACTTTTCTTCACAACCTTTAATAAAAATCTCTCTTTGTTCTTCCATTTCTTCAATTTTCTTTTTGCCCATTACACGTCTTAATATATCTGCTTCACCCATTGAGTAGCCAGCTAGAACTCTTGCAGCCTCCATAACCTGTTCCTGATAAACAATTACTCCATATGTCTCAGACAATACAGGCTCAAGTAGCTCATGAGGATAAACTACAGGACTTTTTCCATGCTTTCTATCTACAAAAGTAGTATGCATTCCCGAATTAAGAGGACCAGGTCTATACAAGGCCAATAAAGCTGTAATCTCTTCAAATTTTGTTGGCTTTAAGCTTTTTATAAGAGCTCTCATTCCTGTAGACTCTAATTGAAAAACAGCCATAGTCTTTCCAGAGGATAGTAATTCAAATACCTTTGGATCATTAAGAGGAATTTGATCTAAATCTAATAAATCTTTATCATTTTTAGTTGCATTTATTGATTTAACTGCTCGATCAATTACTGTTAATGTTCTTAAACCAAGAAAGTCGAACTTTACAAGACCTATCTTTTCAACATCGTCTTTATCATATTGAGTCATCACAGATGAGGATTGCCTGTCATTATATATAGGGCAGAAGTCTGAAATACTTCCTGGGGCGATAACAACACCACCAGCATGTTTTCCAACATTTCTAGCTATGCCTTCTAACTTATACGCAAGCTCAACAATTTCTTTTACTTCTGGATCATTTTTAGAGGCTTGGGCAAAAATTGGCTGCTCCTCCTTAGCTCTGTCCAAAGTCATTCCAGGGGCAAATGGAATCATTTTAGAAATCCTATCACCAACTGCGTATGGTTTACCAAGAGCTCTTGCAACATCTCTTACAACTGCTCTTGCGGCCATAGTCCCGAATGTCGCTATCTGTGATACTGCATCAGAGCCATACTTATTACTTACATAATCTATGACCTTATCTCTTTTTTCCATGCAGAAATCAATATCGAAATCTGGCATCGATATTCTTTCTGGATTTAGAAATCTTTCAAAAAGAAGCCCATGCTCAAGTGGATCGAGAGTTGTGATTCCCAATGCAAATGCAACCAAAGATCCGGCTCCAGAGCCTCTTCCGGGACCTACAGGAACATCATTATCTTTAGACCACTGAATAAAATCATAAACAATTAAAAAATAACTAGAAAACCCCATGGTCTTTATTTGGTCTAGCTCATATCTCAACCTATCTAAGTAGATTTTAGTCTTAGTATCATCGAATTTATTAATATATACATCCAGTCTCTTGCTGGATAAATCTACCAGGAAAGAGTCAAAATCATGTTCTTTGGGGACTGGATATTCTGGTAAGAAATAATTCTTAGTATGGATAGATACATTACATTTCTTAGAAATTTCAATAGTATTTGAAATAAGTTCATCAAAACCATCAAATAAATCTTCCATTTCTGCTGATGATTTAAAGTACTGCTCTTTAGAAAAAAGCTTTTCTCTGTTGGGATCATTTAAAGTCTTTCCAGTATTTATACATACTTTCGTTTCATGTATATCAAAGTCTTCCTCTTTAGAAAATAAGACATCATTAGTTGCAATCACTGGAATACCTTTTTTAGATGACAAAGGAAGTAGATTGGCAAAATATTCATTTTCATCAAGCCTATTAGTCCTTTGTACCTCTAGAACAAAATCATCATCAAAAGCTTTTAGAAATTGGTCTACACGTTTTTCAGCATCTTCAGTCTTATTTCTTTTAAGTAGGTTAAAGATATGACTATCCTTACCTCCAGATATAACTACTATGTCTTCTTTTAATTCAATTAAGCTTGCAAAATCAATAATTGGGGTTTGGAAATTATAATTATTGTGAGCTGAAGAAATTATTCTCATTAAGTTCTTGTGCCCTTGATTTGTTTTTGCCAAACAAAGAAGTTCATGAGACTGATCATCTTCATCAAAAGCTACTCTTATAGATGATCCCGATATTGGTTTAATGCCAGCGGCTTCACATTTATTAAAAAATTTAACAAGGCCAAACATGTTTGATTTATCAGTTAGGGCTACTGATGGAATATTGTGCTTAACAGCACTATCGATAATTTGATTTATAGTTAAAAGCCCCTGAGTAATACTAAATTCTGAAGAAACTCTTAAATGTGAAAACGAGTTCTTCATACTCAAGATGTGCCTTTAAATGATTTTCTATGGATTAAGCAACTGCCATGAGTTCTTATATTTTCAATATGGACTTGAGTGCCATAGCCTTTATGCTGTCCGAAGCCATAATTTGGGTAAATAACATCTTGTTTCATCATTAGATCGTCTCTATAAACTTTAGCAATTATTGATGCAGCACTTATTTCTGCAATCAAAGAATCTCCACCAATAATAGTTTCAACTAATATGTCTATTTCAGGCTTGTGAGTTCCATCAACAAGAACCTTGTTAGGCCTAATTGGTAAGTTAAGTATAGCTCTTTTCATTGCCAATAAAGAGGCTTGTAGAATATTTATATCATCTATTTCCTCAACAGAAGCAGAGCCATATGCAAAAAAAGAATTCTCAATAATTTTTTGATTTAATTGCTCTCTTTTAGTTTTGGAAAGTTTTTTTGAATCATCTAGACCTTCAATTTTATTCTTTAAAATAACAGCAGCAGCAATTACTGGGCCTGCTAGAGATCCTCTTCCCACTTCATCTACTCCAGCAATTAATTCAGTCAAAGTCGTCTAATTGTTTTAGCAGTTTCTTGAAACCCCTCACCAAGAAGCAAGTTTTGAAGTTTCAATGCATAATCATCAAGACAGAAACCCTGTTGCATCTTTTCAGCTTCTTTCATTAAATTTTGTTTATTACAATCTGATTGGATTAACTCAGGAAAAATTCTTGACCCCAATAATAGATTTGGGAGGCCTACATTATCTATCTTAAGCATTCTTGAAATAATCGCATAATTAATAAAGCTTGTTTTATAACAAATTATTGGATTACATCTTAGAACAGCTGCCTCTAAAGTAGCTGTTCCTGATGTGACAATCGAATAGTCAGACACTGATAAAAATTCGTTTGAGCAATTTTTATGAACGTGAATAGGGAGTGATGGAGGTACCATGCTTTTAATATCTTTCATGGATGAGCTATCTACAGCTGGAATAAGGTATTCATAATTACTATATTTTTCTGAATGCTCTTTAATGAAATCTATATATGTTGGCAGTAAGTTATTGATTTCAGATTTTCTGCTACCTGGAAGAATAGATACATAATGCTTATCAGCAGAAAGATTATATTTATTATAAATAACCTGCCTATTTCCTTTTTCGAGATGGCTGAAAGGATGCCCCAGGTGAATACTTTTTAAATTTTCTTTTTGATAAAATTCATGTTCAAAATTAAATAGGCATATAGTCATGTCTATAAAATTTCTAATGTGTTTGAGCCTGTTCTGCCTCCACACCCAAACAGATGGACTAACTAATTGGATATTTTTTGTAAGCCCGTTTTTCTTTAGCTGTTTATGAATAGTTATATTGAAGTCAGGAGAATCAACTCCAATAAAATAATCAATCTTTTTATCTACAAATAAACTTATTAGGTTTTTTCTTAACTTATTTAACTCTCTAAAGTTTTTGAGAGGCTCAACCAACCCCATTACATTAATTTTTTTAAAATTAAATTCTGATTTAAGGCCTAATTCAGATAATTTTGGACCACCAATGCCGAAGAGTTCAATGTCCGTATCATTTTCATTTTTTAAAGATTTAACTAACTCTGAACCTAGGAGATCTCCTGAGTGTTCACCAACAACGATGCCTACTCTAAGAGTTTTTTTTGTTTGCACTTATCTTAAAATGCCTCTGGTAGAGGATTGAATTGATTTAATAAATGCATCTAAGAACTTATCATCACTTTCTTTTGATAGCAGAACAAGCTTATTTATAGCATCTTCTAACCTGTACCCCTTTTTATAAACTAATTTATAAGCTTTTTTAATGAGGCTGATAGATTCTGAAGAAATTTCATTTCTTGACATGCCAACAGAGTTTAGGCCAATCACTCTAGCAGGATTCGATGCTACTTTTACATAAGCAGGCACATCCATGGTGATAGATGAATTCATTCCAACAAAAGAGTAGTCACCCAAAATACAAAATTGATGAACGGCAGAAAAACCACCAATAGTTACAAAACTTCCAACTTCAACATGCCCAGCAATACCTGCGCTATTGGCAAAAACATTACTATCCCCAACTATGCAATCATGAGCAACATGAGCATACGCCATAAATAAATTATCATTTCCAATTTTTGTAACGGCCTTATCTTGAACAGTTCCTCTATGAATAGTAACCCCTTCTCTAAAAATATTATTGTCACCAATAATAAGTTCAGTTTTCTCACCTTTATATTTTTTATCAGGAGTATCTTCACCTATTGATGAGAACTGGTAAATAATATTATTTTTACCTATTTTTGTAGGACCTTTTAAAATAGAATGACTGAGAATAGATGATCCACTCCCAATCTCAACATCATCTCCAATAATACAAAATGGACCAATCTCTACAGAAGGATCAATTTTGGCAGAATCACTAATTACTGATGAAGGATGAATACTCATTAAACCTTCCTATCCGCACACATGATTGTTGCTGAACAAGCTAACTCACCATCAACCTCAGCTCTAGTTTCAAACTTCCATATACCTCTTTTTTCATTAACAACTGTACTAAAAAGATCAATAGAATCATTTGGACCTACTCTTTTTCTAAACCTTGCCTTATCTATTCCAGCAAAAACATATAAAGATCCGCTTTCTGGAGTCTTCTCTAGGGTTTTAAAGCCCAAAATACCAGAAGCTTGCGCTAGTGCTTCAAGAATAAGTACACCAGGCATAATTGGGTTATTGGGAAAGTGGCCTCTAAAATAATCCTCTTCAGGCGAGTTGTGTTTTATACAATGAATAGATTTACCAATATCAATACTTTTTATTTCATCAATAAATAAAAATGGCTCCCTATGGGGAAGAAATGTGGATATTTCATCATAGAAATCGAGCATTTTAGCCTCTATTTTTAATAAAGATTGAGGATTTAGCCCAGTCTTTTTGATTTTGAGCAGGCATTATACCTATATAGTTACCAGATTTTTTAATATTTTTTGTTATAAGTGTATGAGCTCCGACTGAAACATTATCGCATATTGAGAGATGGCCTAAAATCCCTGAAAGACCTCCCATTTGAAGATTCATTCCTATTGTTGTTGAGCCAGCAATAGCACAACAAGCTGCAATAGCAGAGTTTGCTCCTAAAATTACATTATGCGCAATATGAACTTGATTATCTAACTTAACTCCATCATGAATTTCGGTATCATCTAAAGCCCCTCTATCAATAGTACAGCCTGCTCCAATTTCAACATTAGATTTTATAATTAAACCGCCTAATTGCTCTATTTTAATATACCCATCTTTTGATAGGGCATAACCAAAACCATCAGAACCAAGAATTGAATTATTGTGAATGATTGAATTTTTACCTATATATACATCCTGAACAAGAGAACTATTTGATTTAATGACAACATCATCTTCAACAATACAGCCAGGTCCTATTACAACATTTGCTCCAATTGTTACATTGTTTCCAATTTTAGATGAAGAAGAAATTACTGCAGATGGATGAATTATATGATTATCTAAATCATATGAGGGCTTTTTAAAAAGTGAAGACAGTTTTGCAAAAACTGCATAAGGATTATCTGATTTTAAATAATTCAATCCCTCTTCTATTTCAAAATCTTCATCAACAACTATCGCTATAGCTTTGGTAGTTTTTAAAAAACTTTTATATTTTAAGTTAGTAAGAAATGTTATTGAATTGGGGTTAGATTTTTGTATAGAAGCTAGGTTATTGACAACAGCATTTCCATTGCCAACAACCTTAGAATTTGAGTATTCTGCTAGTTCAGCTAGTGTAAAATTCTTCTCTTCGGACACTACTCTGATTGAGTATTAGCCCCTGATGCAGCAACATCAAGCATAGATGTAACATCATCAGTTAGATCTAATGCAGGGTCACTGAATAAAATATTGTCATTTTTTTGTAAAAGGACTTTTATTTGCTTTGCCTGAATTAGCTCGCCAATAATTTTTTGCATTGCTTGACCATTAGCAGAGAAGACCTGCTGAGCTGTTTCTTCTTGAGCTTGTTGAATTTTGCCTGCTAAGAATTCTAGATCTTTGCCTTTGTCTTGAATATCTTTTTGCATTTGAGCAATTTCTGCTTGAGATAAAGTTTCTAAATCTTTCTGAAGATTTTCAGCAATACTTTGTCTTTCTGCTTGAAGAGACTGTGCTTCTTCAAGATTAGAAGCATAATCAGCATCTTCTTCAAGTGCCTTAAATGCATCTGCAGCTGCTTGAGTAGACAATACAGCCGTTCTCATATCTATTACAGCCATTCCATCAACAGCAAATGCTGGTACTGATAAGATCAGAACTAAAAATAAATTAAATTTAAATACGTTTTTCATAATAACCCCTTAATTGGTGTGACCATTTTATATTAATTAGAATACATTTCCTACAGTGAATTGAAATTGCTTTGTCTCTTCATACTGACCAGCATTGGTTGGTTTTGATATTGCAAAACTCATCGGCCCAAAACCAGTTACAAATGTTATACCTACACCATAAGAATATCTTAAATCATCAATTGATGGTTTATAACAATTAAACTGATACTCTTTACAGTTGTCTGAAAATACATTGCCAAAATCAAAGAAAAAAGCAGATCTCATTGACCTCTGGTCTTCAATAAATGGAAGTCTGAAGATTAATTGCAAACTACCCTCAACTTTTACATTCCCGCCGATTGAAACTCTTTTATTATATTCAGAATTGGCATATGGATTGTAGTAAGGTTCATCAGGTATTTCGTCGCCATCTGTATCAATTAAGTTTGGGCAGATGCCTTCAGCATAATTGAACTCATAACATGGGGCCTCTGTACTTCTTGGTCCCAATGTATTTGATTCAAAACCCCTAAGAGATCTTGGGCCACCTGCAAAGAAATTTTGAAAGAAAGGTGTTTCTGTCGTATCGCCAAAGGTAGATAGATATCCTATTTCGCCGTTAAATCCAAAAACAAGCCCTCTTCCAAGAGGCTGATAGAATTTTTGTCTTAAGTTGATTCGATAATAATTTAAATCACTTCCTGGAACTGTTGCCGAAATACTAACAGCAGTAGATGCACCATCGGTAGGATACATACCTCTATTTAAGGTGACTCTTTGCCATTGTGTCTGAAGATTTAAAGTTTCGTATACATTTCCTTCAGCATTTACAAAGTCCCATATCTCTCTTGCAGGCTGTGTCCCTACACTAATATCTGTTTTGTCATAAGTAAGACTTAGATTTAACCTTTGTGTGTCTGATATAGGCCATCCATATTGAATACCAATACCATTTGAATTTGTAAGGTAGTTGGCAACATTATATTCACCATAATCTGTTTCTCTAAAATAAGCATTATAGCCCAAACTAACCCCATCTTTTGTAGCAAAAGGATCAAGGAATGAAAGATTATATTGCTCACTATAAACATTCTTGTTAATTCCAACAGCTACAGTATTTCCAGTTCCTAAAAAATTCTGTTCCTGCAGATTGAAACCCACCATAAGTCCAAAATCACTATAACCAAGATTACCTCCAATAGACCCAGTATTTTCTTCTTCAACACTATAGATGACATCTATTTGGTCATCTGTGCCTACCACGGGAACAGTTTCGACATTTACTTCTTTAAAATAACCCAGTCTTTCTAGTCTTACTTTTCCAGATTCAATACTATTATCAGAGGACCAGGCTCCTTCAAACTGTCTCATCTCTCTTCGCAATACATAATCTTGAGTAAGGTTGTTACCAGTAAATAAAATTTTTCTTGTATACGTTCTTTTTCCTGGCATCACAGAAAACGTAATCTTTACCTCTTGTGAATCATCATCAATAACTGGGTTGCCACTTACCTCAGCAAAAGCATAACCTTGGTTACCTAAAACATTTGTAAAAAACTCTTCAATGCCAGTTATTTGAGCTTGAGAATAAATTTTATCCTTCAAAGAATTAGTTATCTCTTCATAAACCTCATCTTCAAAAGGTAAATCCCCAACAACCTCAACATCGTTGATAGTATATTGCTCACCTTCAAAAATATTAAAGTTGATAAAGATAGATTTTTTATCTTTAGATAAGCTTATTTCTGAAGATTCTATAGAAAATTTAAGATATCCCCTATTTAAATAAAATGATTCTAAGCTTTCAATATCACCTTTTAATTTTTCTCTTGAGTACGCATTATCATTTGAAAGGAAAGAGAAAATAGAACCAGATGACAACTCAAAGCCATCTAATAAATCTTCATTTGAGAAAAGCTCATTACCAATAATGTTAATGCTTTCAATTGTTGCACTTTTACCTTCATCAACTTCGATATTAAGCTCTATTCTGTTTCTAGGTTTCTTGATTTCTTCAATATCAACTCCTGCTCCATACCTTCCATTTGATGCATAAGACCTAACTAGCTCAGATTTTACTTTTTCAACTGTTGATCTTTTGTAGACCTCGCCTTCCTTAATCCCTACGCCATCTAAACTTTCTAGTAATTGTTCTGTTTTTAATGCTTTGTTTCCAGAAATATCTATAGCTGAGATAGATGGCCTCTCTTGGACAATAATAATTAATGTATTGCCATCTTTAGCTATTTGAATGTCATCAAATTGCTCTGTAGCAAAAAGTGATCTTGTTATATCGGCTGATTTTCTTTGATCTATATTGTCGCCAACGCTTATTGGGATAACATTAAAAATACTCCCCGTAGAGACTCTTTGCAGTCCTATAATTCTAATATCGCTTACAAGAAAGTCATCAAAGGAAAAAAGTTGAGCTGATAAAAGTAACCCAAGAATATAAATTTTAAATGTTTTCAATTAACTTCCTAAAAAAATCTTGAAACGTCATTAAATACTGCAAATATCATTAACATACCAACAAGAATTGCGCCGCCACTGTAAATATAATTTTCTACTTTTTCTGATAAAGGTTTTCCTCTCAGTGCCTCAATACCAAGCAGTGTGAGCTGTCCACCATCAAGCACTGGTATTGGTAGAAGGTTTAAAACAGCAAGACTGATACTTAGCAACGCCATAAGATACATAAATGGAAGGAGACCTGCTTGAGCAGTATTTCCTGCCATCTCAGCAATACCAATAGGCCCACTTAGATTTTCAGTACCCATATTTCCAGTTAACATTTTTCCAATGAATTGTAATGTTTTCTTGCTTAAGTTATAAGTTTCAAAAATACCTTTAGATATTGATTGTATGAAGGTTCTACTTGTTCCAAATGCTATTCCCAGAACTCCATATTCAAGACCTTCTTCATTTGTTAAAGACCCAACCTTTACAGGAATTTGTATTAATTCATTATTCCTTTGGATACTAAATAATGCAGTAGAGTTCGGGATTGAAGATACTACTTCTCTGATATCACCAGCAAATAATATTTTCTTATTATCAATTTTTGTAACTATGTCATTTGGCTTAAGCCCTGACAATTCAGCTGCGCCGCCCGAAAGAACCTGTCCAACAATAGGCCTCATTTTATTTTCCACGGTAAGACCAAGATATCCTAGCGGGTTAGCCTGAGACTCTGATGTGGGCAAGTAATCGTTGACTTTAATGCTTACATTAACAGGATCGCTAATATCATTTCTTTGAAGCCCTAAATCTATATAGCCAGAATATCCAGCATATGAGAGCAGCTCTAGGTTAATATCCTTGGGATCATTAATTTCAACAGAATTTATTGATTTAATTTGATCTCCAGACACTATAAATTCATTTGTATCTTTGAAAACAATAGAAGAACTTTGCTCTTTTATAACTGAAACTGCTTGAGGATCAGGAGTGTTCAAGAAAATTATAGAAAAAATAAAGATTGAAAGAAGAAAGTTGGCTAGAGGCCCAGCAAACATAATGGAAGCCCTTTGCCACTTAGGTTTTGAATCAAAGGTATTCTTTATTTGCTCTTCAGAAAGAGAATTTCTTATTTCTGGTTCCACTTCGATCAATTTATTAGTGATCATAGAGACATATCCACCCAATGGAAGTAGCGAAAGAGCAAATTCAGTTCCATGTTTATCCATCTTGGTATAAACAACAGGACCCATTCCAAGTGAAAACCTCTGAACATGAACTTTGCATAGTCTGGCAACTATGAAATGACCATATTCATGAATAGTAACAAGAACACCAAGAAGTGCCATAAACGATAAAAGGTAAATAATAAATGTAATCATAATTTCTTATTTTTTAAGAGATGGATTTTACCACCTTCTTAGCCTCCATGCGTGATTCTATATCTTTTTCATAAATTGATTCTATATCAGTAATATTAGACATAGGAGTTGCCTCAAAAGTTCTATAAATCACATCATAAATTTGATTAAATGATATTTTATCTTCAAGAAAATTCTTCACAGCAATTTCGTTAGCTGCATTAAAAATGATTCCAGAACTATTGCCATTTTTACATACCTCTCTAGCGATATTTTCTAATTTTTTTCTGTCTTCTGGAAATTCATTAAAGGTTAGACTCAATGAAGAGAAATCAATGGCATCAAAATTGTTTTTTAGCCTTCTTGAATCAGATAATGCATGAGCTATTGGTACTGTCATATCTGGATTGCTCATCTGGCATATACTTGATCCGTCTCTATAAGAAACAATAGAGTGGACAATGCTTTGAGGATGGATGACTAGCTCAAAAAACTGCTCATCTAAACCAAATAAATACTTAGCCTCTATCAACTCAAGACATTTGTTAACAAGAGTGGCTGAATCAATAGATATTTTGGATCCCATGCTCCAGTTAGGATGTTTTAATGCTTGCTCTTTGGTTACACCCTTTAAACTAGAGAGACTCTTATTTAAAAAAGGCCCTCCAGATGCAGTAATTATTATTTTAGAAACATCATCAGTATTTTTTTCTCCAGCTAAACATTGAAAAATAGCATTATGTTCACTATCTATTGGAATAATAGTTGTGCCAGACGATTCTGCTGATAGCAAAATTAATTCTCCAGCAGCTACAATACTCTCTTTATTTGCTAATAAAATTGTCTTTCCTGTTTTTGATGCAATGGCAGTTGCTTCAAGACCTGCAAATCCAGTAATAGCAGAAACAATAATATCTACATTATCATCATTAATTAAAGCGCTAAGGTCAGAGCTTCCATTTAAAACTTTGCTATTAATTTCATTATCTTCTTTGATTTTATTAAAAGATTTTTCATTATTAATATGAATATATTCTGGTGTGAAAGATTCTGAAATATCTTTGGCTTTAGATGTATTACTATCCAAAGTTATTGCATATAAATTCAAAGATTGTTGATTTTGCTCAATTACAGAAAGAACACTGTCACCAATACTTCCAGTAGCCCCAAGCAAAAGTATATTTTTCATTTACAGAAGAATAATTATTAGTAGCGTGATTGCCGGTGTTGCAGAAAAGTGCGAATCCATTCTGTCTAATATACCTCCATGACCAGGCAACATGGAACCAGTGTCCTTTATTCCGTTTTTCCTTTTTAGAAAACTAAAGAAATAGTCACCCGTAAAGGCAAATATAGACCCAATGACAAGAATTAGTATCAAAAGCGGGTTAGATTCAAAAAAATATACTAATAAAAATCCAAAAATAGCCGAACCGCAGATTCCACCAAGAAACCCTTCCAATGTTTTATTTGGGCTTATTTCTTTAAGCAATGAGTTTTTTCCAAAAAAAGAGCCAACCAAGTAGGCAGAGCTATCTGATATGGCCGAGTTAAAAATAATTATCAGCATTAGGTAGTAATTAGAAAATGACAGGAAGCTGTCTTGACTAATTAAAAATACCCCACTTCCAAAAAAACCAATTGGAATAAGTGTTCTTAGATAAATATTTTCAAATGAAATAAAGCTAAGTTTTATATATGATTTTGTTGCGAGTGAAAGGCAGAACAAACACCAAAAGATTGATGTAAAAAATATAATGAAGAGAAAAAATTTATCAGAATATAACGCTGTTAATATTATAAACAATGAAATAATAATACTGTCAGCTAAAAAGCTCTTATTGTTAGAGTTTTTGAACCATTCGAAAATACTAAGCCCTGTTATCAATGAAAGGAATGCTATAAATACATATTCATTTTCAAGAAAAATAATGAAAAAGACCGGCAAAGTTATGCCTAGTCCCGTTAAGGATCTTGTTATAAAATTTTGTTTAAATTCTTGCGCCAAACCTTCTACTCACTTTATTAAATTTATTGATACAGCTTATAAAATCATCTTTTTCAAAATCAGGCCAAAATTTGTCTATAAAAAATATTTCAGCATAGGCTATTTGGTATAAGAGAAAATTGCTGATCCTTTTATCTCCGCCTGTTCTGATTAATAAATCAATTTTATCTTCAGGTACACAGGAGGAATTACTCACCATTTCTTCATTTATATCATCTATATTAATTTCCTTAGCAAGGACTCTCGAAGAGATATTTTTTGTTAAATCAACTATATCCTGTCTGCCACCATATCCCAAAGCAACATTTAAATTTAGTGATGGCTCAGAAGTATTAGTATTAAACTCAGCTTCCTTAATTTTTTTTGATATTTTTTTTCCGAAATCATCATGTCTTCCAAAAAATGTAAGCTTCACTTTCTGCTCAATTAGTTCTGGAACCTGTTCCTCTATGGCGTCTAGAACTAATTTTTTAATAGCCTCTATCTCTGCTTTAGGGCGTGACCAGTTTTCTGAGCTAAAAGCATAAAGTGTTAGTGATGATATTTTTTGTTGCACAGATTCCTGAACTATATCTTTAACAACTTGAACTCCCTTTTGATGCCCTTTACTTATATTCAATGAATTAGATAAAGCCCACCTTCCATTTCCATCCATTATGATAGCAACATTTAAATTATTTTTTGATGCTTGTTTGAGTATTTTAGCCATGATGGCTTTTTAGATTTCTAGCAGATCAGCTTCTTTTTTCTTAAGTTCTGAGTCAACAAGAGCTATATATTTGTCTGTTTCTTTTTGTATTAAGTCTTCTAGGCGTCTTTGATCATCCTCAGAAATGTCCCCAGATGACTGATTATCTTTAATAGTTTGATTAGAGTCTCTTCTTATATTTCTTACTGAAACTCTAGCATTTTCAGCCTCTGATCGTGCCTGTTTAATATAGTCTTGCCTAGTCTCTTCTGTTAAAGATGGCATTGAAATTCTTATGAGATCTGATGAGGTACTTGGATTTAATCCTAAATTTGAATTCATGATAGCTTTCTCAATCTCAGGAATAAGCGATTTATCCCATGGTGAAATAACTAGAGATCTTCCATCTTCAACACTAATACTTGCAGCTTGATTAAGCACAGTAGAAGTTCCATAGTAGTCTACTTTTATACCATCTAGAATAGATGGATTAGCACGACCTGTTCTAATTTTATTAAAAGCTTGATTTAAAGAAGAGATGGACTTATCCATTCTTTCGCTAGCTGCATTTATTATTTCATTCATATTAAGATATTAATGTACCTATCTTTTCACCGCAAATAATATTTTTAAGAGCATCAGGTGTGTTCACATTAAAGACTTTTATAGGCAGCTTATGATCTCTTGCTAATGTTAATGCTGTTGCATCCATTACTTTTAAGTTTTTAGAAATTGCATCGTCAAAAGATAATTCTGAGAAAAATTCTGCATTCTCATTTACCTCAGGATCTGAATCATAAACACCATCAACTCTTGTTGCTTTCAACATTAAATCAGATTGAGTTTCAATAGCTCTTAGACAACCAGCTGTGTCAGTAGTAAAGAAGGGATTTCCAGTTCCAGCAGTAAATATAACAACATAACCATCACTTAATAACTGAATAGCTAGTCTCCTATCATAATGCTCAACTATTCCAGACATTGATATCGCAGACATTACTCTTGTTTTTATTCCAGCCCTTTCTAAAGAATCTCTTAAAGCAATTCCATTCATTACAGTAGCAAGCATACCCATATGATCACCAGCTACTCTATCCATTCCTGCTTTGTTAAGCTTTTCACCCCTAAAAAGATTACCCCCTCCAATGACAATACCTATTTGAGCACCAAGCTCTTTGCAAGCGCTTACAGAAGAAGCCATTTGATCAAGAATTTTTGGATCAATGCCATGCTCATCATCACCAGCAACAGATTCCCCACTAAATTTAACAAGGATTCTTTTATGGATAAGATTGGTCATAAAACTATTTTAACTGCTCAGCAACCTCATCGGCAAAATTCTTTGTTTCAACCTCGATACCCTCACCAACTTTTAGTCTAGAGAATGAATGAATAGATGCACTATTCTTATCAAGGAGATCTTGTATTGAAAGATCAGGATCTTTTACAAAGGATTGAGATAATAAAGAAACTTCAGATAAATATCTATTAAGCTTACCTTCAATCATTTTTTCCATTATTTCCTTAGGCTTTCCAGACTCTTCAGCCTGAACCATATAAATAGCTTTTTCTCTTTCTAAAACTTCTGAGTCAAGATCGTCTTTAGATAAACACAGTGGATTAAAAGCTGCGACATGCATAGCTATATCTTTAGCTAAAGACTCATCGCCACCTGAGACAACAACTACAGACGCAAGTTTTGAGTCAGAATGCATATATACTCCTGCATTCATGCCGTTATCATATTCAACAGTATTTAGCCTTCTAAGTTGAATATTTTCTCCAATCCCCTGAATTAAAGCTTTTCTTTTCTCTTCGATATCAGATTCTTGTATTTCTGTAATATCAAGTAATTTATTTTTTGAGATAAATTCTTCAACATCATCTGCAAATCCTATAAAGCTTGAATCTTTAGCTGCAAAGTCAGTTTCAGAATTTATTTCTATTAAAGTTGAATAGCTGTCTCCAGAAAATGCTCTTAGAATTCCGTCTGCAGCTACTCTAGATGCTTTTTTTTCTGCTTTCAAAGCACTATTTGATCTTAATAAATCTAATGCTTTTTGAATATCACCATCACAGTCCACTAATGCTTTTTTGCATTCCATCATTGCTACGCCTGACATATCTCTTAATTCTTTAACTTGAGCTGCTTTGATTTCCATTATTATTTAACTTCCTCTTTCTTTTCAGTATTTTCAACTTCTTCAACAACAGGTGCTTCTTCAACTACAGCTTCTTCAGCTACAGCCTCAACAACAGGTGCTTCTTTTTTTATAGTCTGAATAACTGGTGATTCTTTATCAGAAATAGGTGAGTACCCTTTAGATGACTCTAAACCTCTAGCACAAGAATCTGCAATAATTTTAGTAATTAGTCTGATTGATCTTATAGCATCATCATTTCCTGGTATTACCATATCGATTCCATCAGGATCTGAGTTAGTGTCAACTAACGCTATAACAGGTATTCCCATTTTTTTTGCTTCTAGAACTGCTATTTTTTCATACTTCACATCGATTACAAAAATAGCATCCGGAAGACCTTTCATGTCTTTTATACCACCAACACTTGCTTCTAGCTTTGTATATTCTTTTTGCATTTCAACAGCTTCTTTCTTAATAAGCTTTTCAATTCTTCCTGAAGAAATCATTTCCTCTATATCCTGAAGTCTTCTTATTGAACCTCTAATTGTTTTCCAGTTAGTTAGAGTTCCACCTAACCATCTTTTATTAACATAAGGTAATCCTAATGCGGATGCCTCGTCTTTGATTGTTTTGCTTGCAGATCTTTTTGTACCAACAAAAAGAACCTTGTTACCTTTTGAGCATACATCCTCTACTTTAGAGGCAGCAGCACTTAAGTGTTCTTGGGTAAGGTCAAGATTGATAATACTAATTTGTTTTCTTGTATCAAAAATATATTGCTCCATCTTTGGATTCCAAAACCTTTTTTGATGACCGAAATGAACGCCTGCGTGTAACAGGTCTTTTACTGAAACTATACTCATTTTATTCTCCTGGGGTTATTTCTCCAATCCCAATAAAGCTGACTCAAGTGAGCACCCCAACTTTAAAATCTAGGACCTTCGTGTTAAAAGTTGTTGTATTCTATAGAAAATTTAACGCTTTTAAAAGCTATTTGTTTTCAAAAAAATCTTCTAATTGATACAAACCTGGATCTTTTTTTAATATTTTTTTGGCTATTTCGATAGCGCCTTCAGCAAACACGTCTCTTGAAAGAGCTTCATGTTTAAATTCAACCTCATTGATATCATTTTTAAAAGAAACTTTATGTATACCAAAAACATCTCCTACTCTTTTTGAGTCAATATTTATAGATAAAATATTTTTATCAAGATCATACTTTTTTATAAGATTTTTTATCTCAATCGCAGTTCCTGATGGAGCATCTACTTTTGATATATGATGAATCTCTTCAATATTACATTCCAATTTATGCATATTATCCTGGAGAAATTTCTTAATAGAATTCTTTAGAGTAAAGATTCCTTTGCTCATATTATATGAAAGAAGTATTGGCCTTGTGAGGGATTCATCTTCAATCAATTTTATCTGCTCATCACTAAATCCAGTGGTTCCAATAACAAAAGGAATATTTGTTGTTTTATATTCTTGTAAATTGTTTATTAAAGATTCAGGTCTTGAAAAATCGATAACTACATCTATTTCTTTAGAAGATTTTTCGGTAACAACTGAAATTGCATTATCCTTTAGAGATAGCTTAAGTATTGCATTACCCATTTTCCCAGAAGCACCATTGATAAAAATATGAAGCATTTTTATTCTTTAAATTTATCTGCTGCTTTAGAAAATGATTCAGTTCCAGGGTAGTTTTTAGACTGACTTAACGAATCTGTAAATTCTTTTAATAACTTTGACTGTTTTCTATCAAGGCTCGAAGGAGTTTCAACAATAACTCTACACAACAAGTCACCCCTTCTAGAATTTCTTACAACTGCTGCACCCTTGCCCTTAACTCTAAAAATTTTTCCGGTTTGAGTTTGAGGGGGAATCTTTAAGGACAAAGAACCTTCAAGAGTAGGAATTTTTATAGCTCCTCCAATTATAGATATCTCAAATGGAATAGGAGCCTCTAGATATAAGTCCTTGCCTTCTCGCTCAAAAATGGGATTATCAATTACTCTTATTGCGACATATAAATCACCTGACTGACCACCCTTTTCCCATTCACCTTCTCCAGTCAACCTAACCTTGTCTCCATTATCAACACCTGCTGGAATGTTTACTGATAAGGTTTTATTCTCTTTGGTAGCACCAAGGCCTCTGCATGGCTTGCATGGGTCTTTTATTGTCTGTCCTGATCCTGAACATGCAGAGCATGTCTGCTGTACAGAGAAAAATCCTTGTTGCAATCTTACTTGACCTGCTCCATTGCAGTTTGAACATACGCTTGGGCTGGAGCCTCTTGCTGCTCCACTTCCATCACAATCTATACAAGATTTATGAGAAGGTATTTTTATTTTTTTCTGGGCACCAAGAACTGCCTCTTTGAGACTAAGATCAAGATTATATTGAAGGTCGGAACCTCTTCTAGATCTTCTTGATGAAGATCTTGTTCCAAAAACATCCCCAAAGATATCTCCGAAGATATCATTAATGTTTACATCATTGAAACCTTGGCCTCCGCCACCCATTCCCTCAACACCTGAATGACCGAATTGATCATATGCAGATTTTTTTTGGGGATCATTGAGAACTTCATAGGCCTCTGCTGCTTCTTTAAATTTAGCATCAGCTTCTGGGTCGTCAGGATTTCTATCAGGATGAAATTTCATAGCCTTCTTTTTGAAGGCTTTTTTTAGCTCGGCAGAAGAAGCATCGCGAGAGACTTCTAGTGTTTCATAATAGTCTCTCTTTGACATATTTTTGTTTTACTTATCTTCTTCTTTTACTTCTTCATACTCAGCATCAACTGTATTTTGATCAGCATCTTCTTGAGCATTATTGTTCTCTTCTCCGCCTTCTGCAGAATCGCCATCTTGTGCATAAAGCTTTTGAGTTAATGGTGTAAGAACATCATTAAGATTTTTAGTTGCAGATTCTATCGATTCAGTATTTTCTGATGCTATTGCTTCCTCTAAGCTAACTACAGAAGCCTCAACCTGAGATTTTTCTTCATCAGATAATTTATCTCCTGATTCGTCTATAGTTTTACGAGTTGCATGTACTAACATGTCTGCATTATTTTTTGTCTTAACTAACTCTTCAAATTTTTTATCATCTTCAGCGTTAGCTTCGGCATCTTTAACCATATTTTCTATATCTTCATCAGAAAGTCCGCTTGATGCTTTAATAACAATAGATTGTTCTTTGCCTGTATTTTTATCTTTAGCTGAAACATTCAAAATACCATTAGCATCTAAATCAAAAGAGACTTCAATTTGAGGAGTACCTCTTCCAGCTGGTGGAATATCAGTAAGATTGAATTGTCCAAGTGATTTATTCTGAGATGCTTGCGTTCTTTCACCTTGAATTACATGAACAGTTACTGCTGTTTGATTGTCTTCAGCAGTTGAGAAAACTTGTGATTTCTGAGTTGGAATAGTTGTATTTTTTTCAATAACAGGAGTTGAAACTCCACCCAGGGTTTCAATTCCCAAAGTTAAAGGAGTAACATCAAGCAACAAGACATCAGTCGTGTCTCCTGATAAAACTGAACCTTGAATAGCTGCTCCAACTGCAACTGCTTCATCTGGGTTTAGATCTTTTCTTGGTTCTTTTCCAAAAAATTCAGACACTTTCTTTTGTACTAAAGGCATTCTTGTCTGCCCTCCAACCAGTAAAATTTCTGAGATATCTGCATTTGCTAGTTTGGCATCTTTTAATGCTAACTTGAGAGGCTCTAAACTTTTATCAACTAAATCCTCAACTAAGGACTCTAGTTTTGCTCTGGTTATTTTATGAACAAAATGCTTTGGTCCTGAGCTATCGGCTGTAATATATGGCAAATTGACTTCTGTTTGTTCTGATGAAGATAGTTCAATTTTAGCTTTTTCAGCTGCCTCTTTTAGCCTTTGTAATGCAAGTGGATCACTCTTTAAATCAAAACCAGATTCGTCTTTAAACTGCTCAACAAAATAATCTATAAGTCTTAAATCGAAATCCTCTCCTCCTAAGAAAGTATCACCATTTGTAGATAGCACTTCAAATTGATGCTCTCCATCAACATCTGAAATTTCAATTATTGATATATCAAAAGTTCCGCCACCTAAGTCATACACGGCAACAGTTGAATCTCCTTTATGCTTATCTAGACCATATGCTAAGGCAGCTGCTGTTGGCTCATTTATAATTCTTTTAACATCAAGACCTGCTATTTTTCCAGCATCTTTGGTTGCTTGTCTTTGAGAGTCGTTAAAGTAAGCTGGTACTGTAATTACAGCCTCTTTTACCTCATGTCCTAAATAGTCTTCTGCAGTTTTTTTCATTTTCTTAAGAATTTCTGCAGCTACCTGAGGTGGAGCTAATTTTTTATTTGCAGCTTCAACCCATGCGTCACCATTATCAGCTTTGATAATTTTATAAGGGACCATGTCAGCATCTTTACTCACCACTTTGTCGTCGAAAGTCCTACCAATTAATCTTTTAATTGCGTAAAGAGTATTTTCTGGATTAGTGACAGCCTGCCTTTTAGCTGGCATTCCTACAAGCACCTCATCATTATCTGTATAAGCAATAACAGATGGAGTTGTTCTGCCGCCTTCTGCATTCTCTATAACTTTTTGTTGTTGTCCTTCGATAACAGCTACACAGCTGTTAGTTGTTCCTAAATCAATTCCTATTATTTTTGACATTTATCTTTCCTCTAATTTTTAATAACTGTAACTCTGGCTGGTCTTACTACTCTTGTGTGCAGCTCCCAACCTCTCTGAAATACGTTTCCAATTGCACCATTCTCTTTATCTTTATCTTGCTCCATGGTTACCGCTTCGTGCTTTTCCGGGTTAAATTCTTCATTAACAGGGTAGATGGGTATCATTCCAAATTTATCAAGGGCAGATTCAAAAGACTTTAGCGTAAGCTCTATACCTTCTTTTTCCTCTGGAGCTCCAGATGAAAGGTTATTTAAGGCATGTTCTAAGCTATCTATTACAGGTAATAACTCAACAAGTAATTTTTCGACACCATACTTATGAGCTTTTTCGACCTCAGATAGAGTTCTCTTAAGCGCATTATCTAAATCTGCATTAGCACGAAGTATGGATTTCTCTAATTCTTCTTTTTTATCAAGAAGTTCTTCATACGAAAGAGTTCCAATGTTATCAGTTGATTCACTGTCTTTTACTTCAACTTTAACTTCTTCATTTACTAGATTGTCAGAATCTACATCCGTAGCTTTTGATTTTTTCTGTTTTGCCATAATTAAATCCCGTTTGAATCATATATTGGGATTTAAATTTTCAGTTCAAGGGCTGAACTAAATTTAAGATTCTATTTTTCTTACGTGCAGAACCATGCTGTGATCAACCAACTCATAACCTTTTCTTTTAGCAATGTCATGTTGAAGCTGCTCTAATTCCTCGTCATGAAATTCGAGAACCTTTCCAGTATCAACATCTACCATATGGTCATGATGTTCATCTGAGTTAATTTCATAAACAGCCTTACTGTTCTCAAAATGATGTTTTGTTACCATTCCAGCAGCCTCAAATTGAGTTAAAACTCTGTAAATGGTTGCTAATCCAATATCTTCATTTTGTGAAATCAGCTCTCTGTATATATCCTCAGCGCTAAAATGAGCTTCTTCTTGAAGTGCAGTTGATGCCAAAACTTCCATTATTTTAATTCGAGGTAAAGTGGCCTTTAGCCCAGCTTTTTTTAGTTCTTCAGTTTGATTAGCCATTTTTTAAACTTTAATTATTTTTTATTGTCATATTACTTATAGTGAACAGACTTTACAGATATAACAAAGTATAATCCAAAATAATTATGAAACAACTCACCCGCACATTCTATATTCTTTCTTTAGTGTTTATTATCAGCTCATGTTCTTCATTTAGTCCTTACAAGGTTCCTGTTCTTCAAGGAAATATAATTGAAGATGAGGATGTAGATAAGCTTGCGATTGGTCAAACACAGGACCAGGTTCAATTCATATTAGGTACTGCAGTAATTAAAGATCCCTTTCATGAATCTAGATGGGATTATATAAATTCTGTTCAAATTGGCGATGAGGTGGTCACAGAAAAAAGGCTAACTGTTTTTTTTGATGAAAATGGATTAGTAAAAAACTGGATAACAGTTAATAGCTCCGAAGAGGACTAAACCTTATTTAACCTTCTCTCTTTTGGGTCCTGGACAAGTGGCCTAAGTATCTCAACCCTTTCTCCTTCTCTTAACCTGTATTTACTGGGCAAAGGTTTAAAATTTCCATCTAAAACCTCGCTATTAACTGCAAGCTCATATTTATGATCAATTAAGGATATAATTTTTTTTATCTCTTCAAATTCAATCAGCTCAGCAACAGTCAAGCTAGAAGAAACATCAAAGGATAGAAAGTGCTGGTCTTGTAAGCCCTGATAAGAAAAGAATACTTTCATGTTGCTCTTTTAATAAATGAGTCAATGATGGTGGATGCAAACTTATCAACCAAAGCCTGTGGAGCAAGGGCATTAAGTAAAAAAGGTAACTCAAACTCAGCATTAAAATCTATACTACATGAATCCTCAGTGTTGGCCTCAACCACCCACTTGCCCTCAAAGTAGTCAAAAGGACCCTCAGTCTGATTTATTATAATCGAGTTCTCAGAAAGAGTATTTTCGGAAACAATAAAATATTCTTTTCCTAAAATATTAAACTCAAGTCGTCCTATTTCTATAGGGTAATCTCTTTTAAGAAGAGAGGCCGCTGAACAGCCTGGGATAAACTTGGAGTATTCATCAAATTTTAAAACAACATCTAAAGCTTTTTGCTTATTAATATCTATATCTTTTTTAAAATGAATATTTCTTTTCATTTAAATAAAGATTTAAAAAAACTGTCTATAGAAAATATAAGCAACAGATAAAGGGGCTATAAATTTTACAAAAAATCTCCATAACATATATAAAACTGGATTCATTGCACCAATTTCATCAGTTATTAAGGACTTTTTCATAAACCAACCAACAAAAATTGCTATAAACATTCCACCTAATGGAAGCAATACCTGATTGGTAATGAATTCCATTGAATCAAGAAAGTTTCTATCGGAAATCAGATGAAAGTCAGACCATATATTAAAACTCAGAGCCGAACCTATACCGAGAACCCAAGCAACAAATGCAATAATTTCAGCAGATCTTTTTCTAGGTAAAATTCCTTCTTCCGATAAATAAGCAACACCAGGTTCTAGCAAAGATATTGATGAACTCAATGCTGCAACTGAAAGTAATATAAAAAATAGTGGGCCGACAAATTGACCATATTGCATTTGATTAAAAGCAGAAAGCATTGAAACAAATACTAATCCAGGACCGCTATTGGGCTCTAAACTAAAAGCAAAAATAATTGGAAAAATAGCTATACCAGCCACAATTGCAACAAGCGTATCCAGTGACGCAACTGTAAATGAGTTACTAACTATACTTTGATCCTTCGGCATGTATGCTCCGTATGCCATGATCGAACCCATTCCAAGACCTAAGCTAAAAAATGCTTGTCCCATAGCCTGCAACAAGGTATCTGAAGTAACGTTAGAAAAATCAGGAGCAAATAAAAATGTCATTGCTTTATTAAAATCACCGTTGATCATTGCGTAGATAACCATAAAAATCATTAGCATCCCAAGCAGTGGCATTAATATTTTGACCATTCTACCAATACCATCTTTTATACCAGCCGATACGATTAAAGCAGTTAAAGTCATAAAGACTGTATGCCAAAAAAGCAAATTAAGAGGTGATGAGATAACATTTGAAAATTGATCAGTAGCACTTAATGCTCCTGAAGAAGTTGCAGAAATAAAAATATAATTTAAGCATATGCCAGCTATAACACTATAAAAAGAAAGTATAAGAACACCTGCAAAAATACCGCTCCATCCAACAAATCGCCATAATGGAGTTGTATTAGAATCAACAGCAACTCTCCTCATCGCATTAACTGGACTGTTACCCGCTCTTCTACCAATAACAATTTCACTAACCATGATTGGCAATCCGATAGCTAAAATGCAACCCAAATAAATGAGAACAAAGGCACCACCACCATTTGTTCCTGCTTTATATGGGAATCCCCATATGTTACCCAACCCAACTGCAGAGCCAGTAGCAGCAAGAATAAAAGTCCATTTACCGACCCATGCGCCATGTGATTTAAGTTGTTTTTGTATTTCCATAATTTTTTAAAAATTTAAAGGGTTACTATAAGGGTTGATCCAGTAAGCAGATGATATCAGAAAACTAATAGAGACTAACAGAGACAACATTTTTCTAAAGTGCATATAATCTTCACTTCTTTTAACAAAATCCTCGGTTGATCTTTCAAAATAATAAAAAGATTGAAAACTTACCACTGAAATTAATAAAGCGCTCAATATAAACTGCAAATATATTAGTAGTAATAACATGCAGCCTATCAAACTATAAGCTATACCTATAGCAAGATTTATCTTTTGGTTTTTTTGATCGTCTCTCCAGCCCCATGCCATTCCACCCAAAAAGGTAAGAATAATTGATCCATAGGCAATTTGAAAAATTATTGCAGTCTGTGCAATAGTCTCTCCAAATATCCATGGAATAATCGCCAAAATAGCGAATGGTACAAATCCAATATATCCAAATGTTGCTTTTATGTAATCAATATTCATCTTAAATTTAATTTTTTTGTTGCACTGTAACTATCTAAGGACATAATAAAGGTATGTCTAAAGATAAACCTGCCTTAATTGTAAAGAATAAAACTGCATCAAGGAACTATGTACTTGGTGATACCTTTCAGGCTGGAATTGTTTTAGAGGGATGGGAAGTAAAATCTCTTAGAAATGGCAAAATTGATGTTAAGAATAGTTATGTTACTTTTAAAAAAGATGAAGCATGGTTATTCGGCATTAAAATTGACCCCCCGGCTTCATTAAAAGATTTTAATGTAGATCCAGTTAGAACAAGAAAACTCTTGTTAAATAAGAGAGAAATATCAGAACTTCAGAAGCTAAAAAATGAAAAAAATTTGACGATTATTATGACTTCAATGTATTGGAAGGATAATCATATTAAATGTGATATTGCCACAGGAAAAGGTAAGAAAGTCCGTGATCAAAGGCAAGATATTAAGAAAAGAGACTGGGAACGTGACCAGGGTAGAATTCTTAAGAATGCCAAAAAACAATAGCCATCCTACTAAAAATTTTAAGTAATACTGTATAATCATCATCCCTATGGGGGCGAACAGGGTTCGACGTTTCTACTGGACTCCGAAGCGCATGCCAAGATTGTGGTAATTCTTGTAAAACATACTACAAAAAATTTAGTTGCAAATAACGACAACTACGCTTTAGCAGCTTAATGCTAACCGATACCAGAATTGACTATGGTTTGAAGTATCGGCAAATATCATAGTCTAGCCAAGCTGTGTTGCTTGGACACAGTTTGGTTAAAACTAATCAAGCTCGCTTTTGTACCCTGCTCCTCGGGTCACGAAAGTTAAAAAGCCAATTGGGTGAGCTATGCATGTAGAAGTTAGGCTGAAGGATTAGCGGACGCGGGTTCAATTCCCGCCGCCTCCACCATTTTTAAAATCTAATAGGATAAGGATCAGTATGAGAAAAAATATATTAGTAGCTTTGTTATTTTCTTTTTATTCATCTATTGCATTTGCAAATCCGGCATGTTTTTCAAACAATGAAAAGCTTGGTGACTCTGCATATTGGTCTATAACAGCAATAGAATTGTTTGATCAAAAAAGATATGAGGATGCTGTGGCAGTTGTTGATCTATGTTTTGATATTTGGGGGCCTGAGGCTCAAAAAATTCAAAAAGAAATGCATGATAATAACGAACCTGCGCCTGCGGTTGGTAAGGTTAACCCTAAACAAAAAAAGGCTATTCAAGAAAACTTTCTAATGAATGATGTTTCTATGGCGTTATGGACAAAAGCTATTTCATTGGACAAGCTAGGTCTAGATACTTATGCCATAGACGCCTATATTAAATGCATAAATATGACTCATGGCAGAGTATGGGATTCAGGAGGATATGAGCCCAATGGATGGTTTTGGAGTCCTGCAGAAGACTGTGCCAATAAAGTTAAAAAATTTATTCAATAATTCTTATCAGAAAATAATTCAATTGCAATAGCATCATTAAATATAGTTTTTTACTGTGTACATTGCTCAAAAATACTGTTAGTTTTAGTCCATAAATGCATACTTTGTGTGCATAATTGTTATATACAATAATTGTACATAACATTTTTAACGAAATAATATTTAAATATCAGGGGGATATTTTTATGAATAAAATAACTAGTATTTTATCTTCGCTTTTTGCGATTGCATTTTTATTTGCACCAGTTGGGCTTACTGCCCAAGAATCTTCTGTTGAAGAAGTTGTTGTAACTGGTTCATATCTAAAAAGTAGTGCGAAAGATGGAGCAAGTGCTGTCGAGGTAATTGGCAGAGACACGATTGAAGACTTGGGGGCATCAACTGCTGCAGATATTATAAGAAATATAGCTGTTGACTCAGGGTCTGAAAATAATCCAGATTCGTTTACATCAGGTTCCACTCAAGGAACATCCAATGTAAACCTTAGAGGTCTCGGTCTATCATCAACATTAGTGTTGGTTGACGGTCGAAGACAAACTATTGCAGCTGGTACTTCTAATGATGGTGCTGTATTTGTTGATACAAATATGATTCCAATGATTGCAACTGAAAGAGTTGAAATTTTAAAAGAAGGTGCTGCTTCTATATATGGCTCAGATGCTGTTGCAGGTGTTGTTAACTTTATCTTAAGAAGAGACTTCGAAGGTATTGAATTTAACTTATCACAACAAAATACAGATATGGGCGACCAAACTGATGACAGTATGGGCGTTATCTGGGGAACTCAAACTGGAAATACTAATGTTGTAATGGCATATAGCCAATTAGATAGATCTCCTTTAGCAGGAACAGAGCTATCAGATTACTCTGAATTAGCAGTAAGTGGATTTGGTAATAGCTTCTTAGTTTTACCAATACCTGGAGCAAGCCCTGTTACTTCTGTAGCAAGCGGCCCTTATGCTGGTACATATACAATTTATCAAAATATTCCTGATGCAAATTGTGAAGCAAATAAAGGTATTTTATTACCTCAAAATGCAGCTGCACCAGGACTTGTAGGTGGAAATAGATGTGGTTTCTACTATGGAGACAGATTTAATTTGGTTAACACAGAAGAGCATTCAAGCGTTTACCTTTCAACAAAAACATCTTTTGATAATGGTGTAAATTTTGAATTTGATTACATGTCAACTGATATTGATGTGCTTGATAACCCTCAATCACCTTCATACCCTGCCTTATCCTATTTAGCTAAGCCAGTTATGCCTGGTGTTGCAGGTAGCCCTTTTTCATATCCTGTTTTATGGATAGGAAGAGCATTAGGTTCAGCATTCCCATCACCACTTGCTCCAAGAAATAACACGAATGAGAGAATTTCATTTGGCTTCAACGGAACAATGATGAATGGAAATACATGGGAAGTTCATTTTACAGATAGTGAACAAGTTCATTCTTACTTCCAGCCTGATACAAGCACATCAAGATTTGATGCTGCTATTAATGGAGTTGGTGGTGTAAGTGGAACAGAATCATGGAATTTATTTGATCCATCAGCCAACTCTGCTGAATTGATTGCATATATTTCTTCTGGAGAGCGAAGAAAAACAGTTGCTGACTTAATGGTTTTAGATTTTCTAGTAACTGGAACTACAGATGGTGGTGTTGATTTTGCTACTGGGCTTCAAATGAAGAAAGAAGGTTATAACGTTGAAAGAAATGATGCGTCAAAGGCTGTTTTTGGTCCTGATGGAAGTATCACTCA